>JAHDGC010000249.1:0-2013 GCA_020627865.1 Saprospiraceae bacterium
TTTGCATTAGGGGTATTCGGACGGTATAATTTTGCGCCACGTTTTGCCGTAAAAGCCCATTTTTACAGCGGAAAAATAAGCGGTTCTGATAGGAATAGTGCTGTCAGCGAAGAAACATTGATGAGAAACCTCAGCTTTCGTTCTAAAATTTATGAATTGGGTATTCAGGGAGAATTCAATATCCTAAAATTTGAACCTTACCGAAAAGACTTTGCATTCACACCTTATCTTTTTGCCGGAGTTAGTGGTTTTCACTTCGATCCGGAAGCTTATTATAACAGGAAATGGCACAAATTAAATGAATTAGGCACTGAGGGACAGGGCCTACCTGGCTATGAGGAGCAATACAAACTTTATCAAGTGAGTATTCCAGCAGGCGTCGGATTTAAAATTGCATTGAATGAATTGGCAACTATTGGTCTTGAAATGGGGATCAGAAAAACTTTTACCGATTATCTTGATGATGTCAGCACACAATATCCTGTGCTAGCAGATCTCGCAGAAGCTAGAGGAGAAGATGCTAAGGAGCTTTCATTCAGAACACCGGAAGTTGATAAAACCACCAGAATATTTGAGCCGGACGGTATGATAAGGGGAAACCCAGATAAAAAAGACTGGTACATGATAGGCGGCTTTACCATAAGCATCAGCCTAAATGAAGAAGGTTACTTTTAGCATTCGTAAAGAATAGGTAACATAAATATAATAAGTTAAGGCAACTTTGGTTTCAACCAAGGTTGCCATTTTTTATTTCTGAAACTGCAAATAATCCAAATAATAAATAACCTTTAATGACAAGCTATTCGCCTGAGGCGCTTCATACAAGCGAGAAAAGTTCCGAAGGTAACTGCCATCCAAATCATCATTACTCGTAAAAATCGCATTTTTCCAAACCAAAAATATATCACTCCCCGGAGCAAATCGCCAGTTATAGATCATATCAATATTAAAAATATTCACATTCGTCTGGTGCAGTTTATTTCCTGCCGCATCAAGTCCTTCATAGGGCGTATCCTCCAATAGTCCATTTTCCCCCAACACATAAAACCCCTGATAATCTACCTGTGTCCAATAATGCCGCCCTCGGAAACTCAAGCCCATGTTATTGCTAAAACTATAGTTTGCAGTCAATACATTGGTAAAGGTTTCCTGATTTCTTTGTGAAAAAATAATATCTCCATCCGGAATCAAATCATAATTTGCTGCTGCTATTTTGGGAGCCGTAAAACCAAAGTCATTTTTATAATTGCTATAATTCACATCCAGAATAAAATTCAACTTATCACTCAATCGAAACCGAGGAGAGACATTCAGCCCCCAGCCCTTATTGTCATATACCGGAGCCGTAAAATATTGCAAGCGCATATCCAAGGCAAACTTCTTCCGATAATCACTTGAAATCCACGCCCCAGAACCCCAATATTTCGGACGGAGAAAAAATTGACTAAAATCAGGAGTGCGAGGTTCAAAATAATCATGCCCGTCTACAGGCGAGAAATACTGCCACATCCCAAAAGCAAAAAAATTCCGGGTAAAGAATCTGGAAAAAAACTCCATCTCCACATTGGAGTATTTATTCGGTGCATAAAGACGAGAATAAGAGCTTTCAAAACCCAAACGGGTGCCATTAAAGATACCGAAAGGCTTGAAACGGCTATAATTATATTCAAAAGAAAGGGTTCGCTCGTTGTTGTTATTCAAGAATCCCATATCGTTAATATCATAATCATCACTCAACTGGTTATAGCCCAAAGCCCAAGTAAATTCTCCACTGATTTTACTCGCCTCTAAGGCTATTTCATGCCCGAGGTCAACAGATTCTGGATCGTACAACTGACTCAACACGGCTTTCCCATCTATACTGTACCTATTTTTTTTATTGCGCAACGAAAATTCTGTGGCGGTTACATTCGCATCATAAGCAGCACCGCTTCTCCAAACATTGGTATTGATAAAGGTAATAAAGGAATTGTTTCTAAGGTTCTTATCAAACACCAACACATTATAATTGCT
>JAHDGC010000249.1:2023-9145 GCA_020627865.1 Saprospiraceae bacterium
GTTCGCCCCCATCTGGGGTCGCAATCCGAGCTTTGCTCGCTAAGGAATTGGCATTGAAAAGCCCTAAGCCCAAACCACCAGAACTCCGCCCAGAGATTTTGGTCGCATTAATCAACTGTGTTATCGCCGGATTTCCTAGAATCGTCTCCCCTGTTTCCAGCTGCTCCGAGACACTTCCATAAAAAATAGGGCGGCTCCCTACCCTTCGAGAATAAAAAATATCCGCCTTGTTAAACAACTCTGTACCTTCTGTAAAAAATTGCCTATTTTCATCAAAACGAATTTCGAAGGGTGTCAAATTCAAGACTTGATTATCCGATTGCACCTGCCCAAAATCGGGGATAAGTGTCATATCAAGGGTGAAGGCATCATTAATACCATACTTAATGTCCATTCCACCATTAATTGCCCGACTGAAACTGCTTGCCGGATCACTACTGTCATCATAATAGTTTTCAACATACAGGGCCAAGAATGGCGTTGCCGATAAGCGAACAGGCGGTTTAATATCCTTTATACCAACCAATTTCCCAGATTGCTGTAGCAAACCATTTTCTTCTGGATTCACGGCATTCCAATAGTTCAACTCCCTTGTTCTCCGGATTGAACGGGCAAAGTTCACATTCCAAACCTGTTCCACTTCCTGCGGGAATCGTATCGCCGAATACGGTATTTTCATTTCCAAGATCCATCCCGTTTCATCTATACTGGTCTCCCCTTCCCAAACCGCATTCCAATTGACATCCCCATCAAAAATGCCATTACCAGATTCCAAACTGGAATATTTACAATCGTACTGCACACCGGCAGGCGTCAGCACAAAACCCACCCCATTCAAACCATCTTGATAAGTATCTATCGTTATGGCAAAATAATCCGTATTCCCAATGTCATCCCGCTGGGTAAGCTGTTGCAAAATGCTATCTGGATGGGTATCCAAAAGTCTTGTCCCAATATATATCGCCTTATTATCATAAAGTACCCGCACCAAGGTTTTTTGGCTGGGCAAAGTCCCCGGCGCCGGATTATTTTCCGTAAAATCAGTGGCAACCTCAACCGATTCCCAGATTGCCTCATCCATGATGCCATCAACCTTGATAGGCGCTGCACTATAAGTGGCCGTCAAGGACTTTGTGATAGAAGTTTGTGCTTTTATGGGTAACGCCAAAATCGCATTCAGTAAAAAAAAGCAAATTGCCAGAATTCTGTTCCCGTTCATGGATTTTACAATAATTCGTTTTTTAAAAATTAAAAAAAAAATGTAGCGTCGTAATGCTTACGACGTTTTAGTGATATTTAAGATTTCCCTAAAAAAATAACAAAGTTAAGGGTTTAAATCTTTACTGACGATTTGAATTTAGTTTTTTGAATAATATGTCAGGATTTTTTCTTTATAGATAAAAAATTTGTAAATTAGAACCTCAACTTCTAATTCGCAAGAAATGGTAAAAAGATTATTAGAGTCAAAAATCCGAGAAATGGCAACCAAAATGCCTGTTATTGCCGTAACAGGACCACGCCAAAGCGGAAAATCAACATTGATTCAGCAGGCATTCCAAGCGTATAACTACGTGAATTTGGAAGATATCGAACAACGAAGCTTTGCAAAGGAAGACCCTAAAGGCTTCCTATTGAATCTAGGCACGTATGCCATCATAGATGAAATACAATATATACCCGATTTACTTTCCTACATCCAGATTATTACCGACAAGGAAAAAAAAGCTGGACAATTTATCATTTCCGGATCACAGAATTTATTGCTGATGGAAAGCATTTCCCAGAGCCTTGCAGGCAGGGTTGCTATTTTCAATTTACTCCCTTTCTCACTGGAAGAACTAAAAAATACCTCTTATGCTCTGCCTACATATGAAGATTATATCTTGAAAGGCTTTTATCCCCGTATTTATGATCTTGATCTTGACCCTATGCCTTGGCTTCTGGATTATATTCAAACTTATGTAGAAAGAGACATTCGACAAATTATCAATGTTTCGGATTTAATGACCTTTCGACAATTCTTGGAAATCTGTGCTGGCAGAATCGGGCAACTTGTCAATTTTTCAGAAATTGGAAGTCTTGTGGGTGTTTCTTACAAAACTATTGCAAAATGGATCAGTGTTTTGGAAACCAGCTTCATTATCCATTTGCTGAGGCCTTATCATAAAAATTATAACAAACGTATCGTCAAAACCCCAAAACTGTATTTCTATGATACGGGACTTGCTTGCGCACTCATGAATATCCGTAATACCGAAGATTTGAACCGCCATTTTGCCAAAGGTGCTTTATTTGAGAATTTCATTATCAACGAAATCCTCAAGAATCACCTGAATAACAAATTACACCCCAAGCATTATTTCTGGCTTGCTACCGGAGCACATGAAATAGATTTGCTTCTAGATCAAGGTTCTAGATTAATATCACTCGAAATTAAGTCTGGCAGAACCATAAATTCCAATTTTTTCAAAAGCCTTAAGTATTTTCAGAGCTTATCCGGTGTCACGACCGAGAATAGTATACTGATTTATGGTGGAGATGAGACCCAACAGCGAAGCATAGCTAAAGTAATAGGCTGGAATAATCTGGCCAGCATTCCATTATAAGGTTACCCCTGATATTACGCTATCTTTCACTTATAAAAACCACAATTCCCTCTCCCCAAAATTATATTATAGATTTTTCTATCATATAGTTATAGCACATCGGGAATAATTCGTATTTTTCGATTTAATTCTTTAAAAAGGCAAAAGACCAAAATAAGTTAGGCCAGCCAAAGCTATAAACTCCTGGCTTGCAAATATATACTTTTGGAACACAGCAATATCCCGTATTTTAATCGGGGTCACTTTCAACCTTTTTACTGTTGGTTTTTAAACACAAGCCACGGCAAGTAGAGGTCAATTGAAGATTGACCGACAAAAATCAAGAGAATCAAGGGAATCAAATAAATCATGGTTCAGACATTCACGAAAATTGTCCAAGAACCTTACTTTTTACTTGTTTACAAGGCATCGTGTGTGAAGAATTTTATTCCAGATTTTATACAAGAAAAGTTTAATTCAGGCGAGGAACACGGATATTTCCAAGGATTCGCCATGTTTGTAGACCTCTCCGGGTTTACCATACTGACACAAACCCTGATGAGCAAGGGTACAGAGGGCGCAGAGCAACTCTCGTTCAGCCTCAACAATATCTTCGCTCCCCTTGTGCAGTTGGTATATCAGCAAAACGGGTTCATCCCCTATTTTGCCGGAGACGCATTTACCGCAATTTTCCAAACAGCAGATTTAAATAATGATCCGCAAAAATTCCTACGAATTGCGGCTACCCTGAATGATTCTTTCTCGAAAAAAAGCGTAATCAATACTTCTTTTGGTAAATTTCATATCGGTGTAAAAATAGGACTCGCTTTTGGGGAAATTGAATGGGGTGTTGTTGGAGCTAAGCACAAGTCTTTCTATTTCAGGGGAATGGCCATCGAGGAAAGCGCCAGGAGTCAACTATTCGCCGGAGAGCAGGACATTGTAATGCATGAATCTTTGCTTCGATTATTACCAAAAAATACTATTCCGGCCAAGCCACTTGAACAAAAGGATCAGTTCTTACTAGAGCAGTTTCCTTTGCTTACTGAAAAGGATTTTCCTATCATCAAACCCAGAAAACTAGAAAAGCAAATCGTCGCGAACTTCTTGCCGGATTCTATACTCAACTTTGATGATGTTGGAGAATTCAGAACCGTTATCGCTGTTTTCATATCCTTTACGGGAATAGACAACCACGATTTGATGAATCGTTTTGCCTCTATTGTGTTGGATCAAATCAACGAATTCGCCGGATATTTCAAGGAAGTAGATTTTGGGGACAAAGGTGGTGTTTTGCTCGGTTTCTTTGGGGCACCTGTTTCCTACGAAAACAATATCGAAAGGGCACTGGAGTTTATCCTTTCTGTAAAAGAGCAGGTATCAGAAAAATTAAATGCCAATGTCCGCTTTAAAACGGGCATTACTTCTGGCTTATCCTATACCGGAATTGTCGGAGGAGCAGAAAGATGCCAGTATGCCGCCGTTGGAAATTCCGTCAATCTGGCCGCTCGCTTGATGAGTAAAGCGACTTGGGGAGAAACCCTTGTTGATGATGAATTGAGTAAGCACAAACATTTTCGCTTCGAGCATAAAGGAGATATTACCTACAAAGGGATCAAGGGGAATATCCCAACATACAACTTACTCGGCAGGGCTATACTAGAAGAATCTGAATTCAGTGGAGAGATGATAGGTCGCGATAAGGAACTCCGCAGTTTAATTAAATTTTCACAAGCTTTATCCCAAAATCAGTTTGCAGGAATCATCAAGATTTACGGCGAGGCGGGTATTGGCAAAAGCCGCTTAACTTATGAGTTCCGAAATCACATTCGCGAAAACAACACGGCAAGATGGATAACTTGCCAAGCAGACCAGATTTTAAAAAAGCCGTTTAATCCTTTTATCTATCTACTAAAAGATTTTTTCAGACAAAGTAACGAAAATACAGTCGCGGAGAACAAAGCCCAGTTTTTTGAAAATCATTTATCTTTAGTAGAAAAACTCCAACATGCTGCACACCCCGAAAGCGAAAGCATCCACAAAGAGCTAGAAAGAACGAAGTCTGTTATTGCTGCATTGCTCGGATTAAAAATGGAAAATGCAATCTGGGATCAGCTCGATGCCAGAGGCCGTTATCAAAACACCCTCATCGCCCTTGATAATTTTTTCCGTGCACTGGCCATCATAAAACCCATCATCATTGAACTGGAAGATGCCCATTGGTTTGATAATTCTTCTAAAGATTTCTTGAATTCCTTCTCCCGTAAGGTGATGCACTATCCCATATTGTTTATCGTAACTTCTCGTTATCTAGACAATGGGTCAAAACCCCAACTGTTCAAACTATCGGAAGAACTGGATACCCAAATTCCACAATTGGAAATAGATCTCAATACCTTAACCACCAAAGCACTAAAAGTTTTTGCTGTAGCTAAACTCAACGGGCCTCTTGATGATGAATTTTTGCAATTGCTACGCAGAACTACTAATGGAAACCCTTTTTATGCGGAACAAATTCTGGAATATTTTCAAGAATCCAGACTGCTGGAGCAAATTAATGGAGCTTGGCATATCAAAGATAAAAACGTAAAATTATCGACTTCCATTAATGCTATCCTGATGGCGAGAATTGATCGCCTCTCCGCACTCGTAAAGGAAACAGTCAAAGCCGCCGCCGTGATTGGTCGTGAATTTGAAGTCCCAGTACTTTCAGAGGTCATGAAAACCCAAGAGTTATTCCAGCGCCGAAATGGGAACACGAGCGTTGTTTTAAAAGAGCAGATTCAAAAAGCGGAAAGGGGACAAATCTGGCGAGCCGTTAACGAACTCAAATATATTTTCAAACACTCTCTGCTTCGGGAAACCGTTTATGACATGCAACTCCGTACCCGTCTGAGGGAGCTGCACCGACTGATTGGCGAAGCCATCGAAAATTTATACGCTGATCATATTGAGGAACGTTATGTAGACCTTGCTTATCATTTTGAACAGGCTGGCAATTCGGAGAAGATGGTCTTTTACCTTAAGAAAGCAGCCCAATTTTCTATGCGTAATTTTCAAAACGATCGGGCCATTTATTATTTTGACAAACTGCTTGAAACCAAGCTTTCATCAACGGAAAAAATCAAGTTCCTCCTTAGAAAAGCAAGCATCCTGCAGCTGATTGGCCGTTGGGAAACCGCCGAAATCATCTTCCTTGATGCACTGGGTCAAGTCGAAAAACAAGAAGATACTGCCTTAAAAGGCAGGGCACAGAATCAGATCGGGAAACTTTTCATGCTTAAAGGGGCTTATAACAAGGCCACTCCATATTTGATGAAAGCCGTTGAGCTTTTTGAAGAAATCCAAGATGTAGATGGTATCGCTAGGGCATTGGGCAATCTCGGGGATTTGTATTTCCGACAAGGGAAGTACGAAAAAGCCAAATCGTTTTTCAGCCGCAGTATCAAGATGACAGCACAGCATAGTGCTCGCTCCTATAATGCTCAAATTGTCTCTAACTTAGGGCTGACCCATATGAATCAGGGCAATTATCAGGAAGGCATCAAGGTACAACAAAAGCAGCTCGATATTTTCCGCTCGCTGGATGACAAACAAGGGATGGCAAGCCTTTATACCAACTTGGGCATCGTCTACTCTGAAAAAGGGGATTATGATGAAGCACTGGAATCTTTTGAAAAGGGCCTCGAACTAAGCGAAATGCTCGGCAACAAACTGCTGACCTCTATCGCCATTGGCTGTATTGGCTCCGTTTACCAAAGTAAAGGAGACTACACCAAAGCGATGGAATTGTTTGAAAAAGACCTTAAATTTTGTGAAGAGTTGGGAGATCTCCAAGGCATTTCTATTGCTTGTGGCCTTGTTGGAGAATTACTTAATATCATCGGAAATCTTGACGAGGCAACTACCTACCTACTGAAAATGCTGGACATTAGCGAGAAGCTCAGTTATCAGAAGGGCATCGCCAAGGCCCTTAATGCCCTAGGGGATGTTTATGTCAATAGGCAAGACAATCTACTTGCCGTAGAATATTATGAAAGGGCGATCACGATTTCTAAGGCGATAAACAATAAACTCGTTCTAGGGTTTTCTATTGTCGAAAAGGCTATGGTGCTTTGTGAGCTGGAAAAATGGCAGGAAGCGGAATCGTTGCTTGAAAAAGCAAAGAAAATCGCTAAAAAATTGGGGCAACCTCGCCTAATTTTTGAAACCAATATCCTCGAAGTCTATACCCTTCGCGGAAATGGCCAGACTAAAAAGGCGGGCAAGTTGCTGGATACTTTGTTAGAAAACGCTACAAATACTTCGGAGCAAGCAGATATTTATTACGAATTGTATAAAACTTTTCCACAGGATAAGTTTTCCAGAAATAAAGCGTTGGAGTTATACGAATCGTTATTTGAAGATACCCCCCAATTTAAATTTAAACAAAGAATCACCGAATTAAACGACAATGCCACACAACCGTCGTCTGACCTCTGACAATGAGCGAAGCGAATGGATCTCTACTCTGACAGCGAAGCGATCTAAAAATGAG
>JAHDGC010000250.1 GCA_020627865.1 Saprospiraceae bacterium
AGGCCGTTTCATAGATCGTATCGCTTGGATTGAGCAAGGTGGTTGTTATGATTAGGCTATCACAAGTGTATTGATTTTGATAGAACGCCGTATCTATACCCGATTCTGAAGCAAGACAAGTGTAGGCCGTTTCATAAAGCGTGTCGCTTGGATTGAGTAAGGTGGTTGTTATGATTAAGCTATCACAATCGTATTGGTTTTGATAGAAAGCCGTATCCATACCTGATTCTGATGCAAGGCAGGTGTAGGCCGTTTCATAAAGCGTATCGCTTGGATTAAGTAAGGTTGTCGTTATGATTAGGCTATCACAATCGTATTGGTTTTGATAGAAAGCCGTATCTACACCAGACTCCATGGCCACACAGGTATACGCTGTTTCATAAAGGGTATCACTCGGGTTCAACAAAGTAGTTGTTACCACCAAACTATCACAAAACTGACCATTCAAAAAAGTAGAGTCAATCCCTGTTTCTTCAGGATAACAAGTAAACAAATAGTTATAGGAAACTGGAATCGGGATCAATTCCAACTCCGTATATACAATACTATCGCAATTCACTGCATTTACCAAAGTATCCACATAAAGCCCTTCTTCCGTTTGAAAATCATTGCCAACAAAAAGGCTATCTCCTGCACAAATTTCTATCACCTGAGAAAAATCCGTATTGTACAACTCCCCAACCACAATAGCATCATCATCAACACAACCCGCTGACGAAGTAACCGTAACACTATACCAACCAGGAACTGTAACAGAAATCATTTGTGTAGTATCCGCAGTAGACCATATATAAGAAGCGCCCGGATTCCCAGCATCCAAGAGCAATACATCATCCTCACAAATACTCGTATCTGCCCCCAGCTCAATTTCCGGAAGGGGCAAAATTTCTACGTTGATGGTATCAACAGCCATACAACCGAAACAATTATCTATAGTAACGGAATAGGAAATATCTTGTTGTGGATAAAACACCCTAGTCGGGTCTGTACTGCCATCATCCCAAAGGTAGTTACAATCAATACAATTCGGATCATATGCATCGAGGATTACGGGATCGTTGATGCACCATGCACTATCTGGTCCCAAGTCCGAATCAATTTCACAACTATAGTTTAGCACCCACCAATCCGCCGAACCATTATTTGTATCCGTCATTTCCCCTCCCGTATCAGACATGCTATGTCCAGATAAGATGAGATCACCTTCTGCATTCACCACAACGCTCCTCATTTCGTCACCAGCATCCCCGCCTATGGTTTTATCCCACATGACATTCCCAAACTCATTTAGACCTACAATCCAATAATCAAAATCTCCCCTTAAGGTATCTGTTTTATCTCCACCGATTCCGGAAAAAGAAAACCCAGCAACGATATAATGCCCACATTCAGTTTGGATAATATCCGTAGGCCTGTCTATCTCCGGCCCACCAACGGTTTCATCCCATTCTATATTCCCATTGGCATCCATTTTTATCAACCAATAATCCTGACCACCAACTGGATTTTCCGATTTATCGCTGTTGGCATCAGAATCAGAAGACCCCACGAGCATGTATCCACCATCAACGGTTTCTATCATGGTTCTGAATTCATCATCCCCTGCCCCTCCGATGGAATTTTCCCAAAGGATATTCCGATCGGCATCAAGTTTTACAATCCAAAAATCAATTCCCCCAAAGTTATCTTCTGATTTATCGTTTCCAGCATCAGACTTGGAAATCCCTCCCAATAGATAACCTCCGTCGGCAGTTTCCAATACCGATTGGCACCGATCTTCCCCTATCCCCATGATGGTTTCATCCCAGATTACAGCTCCTGTAGCCGAATCCGCCTTAACCAACCAGTAATCAAGTGTAGTAGAATTTTCCGTTTTATCATCGCCAGCAGAAGAGCTAGACCAGCCTGCAAACAAGAAGTTTCCGTCATCGGCAATCTCCACACTAGAAATCTGATCATCTCCATCCCCCCTATATTTCTTTTGCCATTGTACATTCCCAACAGCATCCGTTTTCATCGCCCAGAAATCATAACAAATATTCAAACAAAAAGGAGGGCCAAGACTCGGTTCTGTTATATCAGGCCCCATATGAGAGGTAGAAAAACCTCCAAGGATATATCCGCTATCCGGCGTTTCCTCTAAATCCATGATGCGCTCGTAAAAATTCCCGCCATACCGTTGATCCCACAATATATTTCCGGCAGTATCAATTTTGACTAACCAAAAATCGGTTGGACCACCATTGCTGGGGGCAGTCACATCTCCAGACAGCCCAGAGTCTGTTGAACCACCAAGGATAAAGCTATTGTCAGTACATTGTTTTAAAACGGAATTTACATCGAAGGCATTCCCGCCATATGTCCGATCCCACTTATATGTGTATTGTGCAAAGGAAAACCAAGCCACAGCTATGAAGCATAGTGTAGCACCCAACCTCTTAAAAAAGAAAGGCATAAGACTTGCAGATAATCGCTGAGGATTACGACAGTTCATGGGATGGTTTAAATTTTGAAAATATAGCTTTGGGAGAGCAAACTTGTAGCAAAGTTATTAAAATTCCACTTTAGAAACCCGTTTTTCTGCTTAAAAAAACGAATATTTTTACAATTCTTCATAAAAAACAACAAAGTGTGACATTATCATAAAGTTTACTTGACAGAAACACAACAAATGTTTTCCACTGATTTTCAACAATCACCTTACTTCAGGAATGCCGAAAGTAGTAAAAATATTTGAAATTTGATATTTTTCAACAACATTCGTGACAAGTACTCGACAAATTTTTTTTTACATCAACTTCTGTCTTTTTATTATATCAATTCATGCTTTTTGTAAAAAATATGTAGATTCGTCTTTCATCATGACTTGACCAGTAAAAAACAGTCAAATAGTCGCACTCAATTCATTGTATTGTGGCATATTTTCTCTAAACACTACAAACACACTCCTCCTATATACTAGTAATTTAACACCAGATATTTTTATATAATTCCGGAACAAGTACCTATTTTATGAAAAAAATCATACAAAACGTTTTAATAATCATAAGCCTGACAACCCAACTTGTCTCAGCCTCTAGTATTACAACTCTGTTAAATGTACCCGAAATAACGTGCCCCGCAGATATAACCTTAACAGCTTCCCCCTCAACATGTGATGCATCATTGGATTTTACTATTGAAACGACAAGTACCTGCCCGGGGCAGGTAATGACCCAAATAGCCGGCCTGCCGAGCGGCTCGAATTTCCCTGCGGGCGAGACCATCAATACTTTTGTCTTAACGGCAGACAATGGCCTGTCCGATACTTGCTCCTTTAGAGTTTCTGTTTTCGAGATGGAAGCTCCTGAAATCACATGCCCTCCCTTTGTCTTTCAGGCAACCAACTCTTTGTCTTGTGATGCAGTGGTTTCCTATGACTTACCTTCTTTTACAGACAACTGCCCCATTTACAACGAAACCTTACAGTTGCATACGGGCGAATCGGTAAGCACTACTTTTTTCTGTGATGATATTTCGGCCTCTCAACATTTAAGGGTTTTTGAACTGGGAAATTTGAATCCGAACATTCCTTTTTATATTTCAAGTGTAACGATTGGGGTTGGTTTTGCACAAAATAATCCCTTAACAACCATAAATATCTACACATTGGAAGGTATATTGAATTATGCCAACATGACCTTAATTGGTAGCAATACGGTTGGTATTCCAAATATTTTCCAAGGATTTTTCGATTTTCCTGTAACGGCTCTTGTTCCAGCCAATTCGGTTATCGTTGTGGAATTGGTTGTCCCAGCAGGATCGCATACCGTTCCTGGCTACAATCTTGAACCGCAACTTGCCCCATCTTATTTAGCCGCTACCGGCTGCAATGAACCGCAACCCAGCAGTCTTGCCGCATTGGGATTTCCAGAATTCTCCTTGATGATGCGCCTCAATATCACAAATACGCTGTTATGTCAAACAGGAGGCTTACCCAGTGGGGCAACTTTCCCGGAAGGCACAACCACCAATACTTTCGTGGTTAAAGACCTTAGTGGCAATAGCAATACCTGCAGTTTTGATGTTATTGTGGAAGATAACTCCCCGCCATTACTCGACTGTCCGCAGAATATAACCTTGAGCAGCGAGCCAGCATCGTGCGGAGCCATTTTTAATTATCAAATAACCGCGCTAGAAAACTGTGGAACAGCTACCAATATGATCGTCAATGGCATGCCTAGCGGCAGTGTCTTCCCTATTGGCACAACATTGAACACCATTACATCAACAGATATAGAAAACAACCAAAGTACCTGTAATTTTACCGTGACGGTTATAGATGATGTCCCGCCTCAAATTACCTGCTCTCCTGACATTATTCAGGATAATGATATTTCCAGTTGCTCTGCGATCATTGATTATACCGTTGAGGCTTTTGATAATTGTGAAGTTATGGAGTTGGCACAAATTACAGGGCTGCCAAGTGGAAGTTCTTTTCCGGTTGGTCCAACGGTCAATCAATTTATGGCAACCGATATCTCAGGGAATACATCCATTTGTAGTTTTACGGTTACCATACTAGAGCGGGAAGATCCAGCATTAACTTGTCCTGACGATCTCACTGTATTCTTAAATGAAGATGAATGCGAGACGATTGTGCATTTTGACCTGCCTGAGATTGATGACAATTGCGTAAATTTTCCAGCAACGTTGAGGCAACATGATAATAATATTATTTCTGTAGGATATGGTTGCGAACCTACAGGCACTTCCCATCATCTCCGTGTTTTCGATCTTGAAAACATGGGATTGACCGGCACATTTGAAGTAGACCGTGTCGAAGTCGGACTGGGTTTTGTTACAGGGAATCCAGAAGCCATCATGAATATTTACCAACTGAACGGGGCATTGAATTATAGTAACATGACGCTCATCAGTACTGGATCGGCAACCTTGCCCGAAATCTTTAATGATTACTATGAAATTCCCGTTGCGGCAACGCTTTCTGTCGGGAATATCTATGTTTTTGAATTGGTTTTACCAGATGGGCAAATGGCAGGATATAGCGAAGGTGCCCAAGATGCCCCCAGCTATTATGCTGCTCCAGATTGCGGTATTGAGGAACCGGAGAATCTGGCTAATTTGGGTTTTGCCAATCTGGCATTATTGCTAGAAGCCAAGGGAGAATTATCCCCTGAATTTGCGATTGAGGTTACAGCAGGCATAGAAAGTGGTAGCGTTTTTCCAATGGGAACAACGACCAACCATCTTATGATAGAAGATCCTTCTGGGAACACGGCCACCTGTAGTTTTAACATCACGGTCATGGATATTCCGCCCGTGATTACTTGCCTAGAAGATGTTTCCATTAACGTTGCGGATGCCTCTTGTGCTGTATCTATTGATATAGCCTCCCCCACCGCTATGGATAATTGTGGTGGCTATAGTTTATCCAATGATTTTAACAATACGGCTAATGCAAGCGGCACTTATCCCCTCGGCAATACTATCGTTACATGGACAGCAACAGATGACAATGGGAATACGAGCACTTGTAGCCAGATGATTATTGTGGGTAATGATGTGCTTTCGGCAAACGTTACAAACACGCCAACTTCCTGTATTGGAGCATCGGACGGCAGCGCTACAATATCCGTTTCTGGTGGCACACCGCCAGTCATCCTAGAATGGTATGATGGAAATACAACACCAGATATAAGCGGGTTATCAGCTGGGATATATGGGGTCACCGTAACGGATGGCAATAATTGCAGTTATGTTTCTCAGGCCATTATTGAGGAACCGGCAGCATTTGTGGTTACAGATACTATCATCACACCGTCATCTTCTGCTAGCCCAACTGGAGCAATTGATATTGATATTTCTGGTGGGAATCCACCCTATTCGTACAGTTGGAATAACGGAGCAACGACCCCAAACCCAACAAATTTATCTGCTGGGGATTATAGTTTTACGGTGACGGATGTCAACGGCTGTCAGGAGGCTTTCGGCCCTTTCACCGTGGAGCTACTGTCTTCTACTGCGGACAAATTAAATGGCGTGACAAAGTTTGAATTGTTTCCGAATCCGGCACAAGACTTCACTAAAGTAAATATCTTGTTGAATCAAAAAGAAAAAGTGTCGCTGCATGTTTATAATATGACGGGGCAATTGGTATTGGTAAAAGAATTGGGGACAGTAGCGGGTTTTAGTGATGTGTTAGATTTACAGCAATTGCCATCGGGCATCTATATTATTGGGGTTATTACCAGTAAAGAAAAGACTGTCAGGAAACTGTTTGTCAATAAATAAAAACATTGCCCTTTCCCAAAGCGACTGATTAGCACCAAGCCAGTCGCTTTGGGTATTTAAGGGAATCGGAAGATAATAACCTACCCGACCAAATCTTGATAATTTCAATATATACTTCGTTATTTTTTCGTTGCGTAGCGCTGCTATGCTCCTCAAAAATGCCTCGCCTATATCAAAATTCTCGGCGACTTATCGGGTATCTTATTTATTTCCGGCTCCCTAAACAGCCTCCTGGATCATCAACCCGATTTTCTCAACAATTCTTTTACAAGTCCTTTCAAATCTACTCCATTAAAAGTACCGGAAGACATCAACAGGAGATTTTTTTCTTTCCATTTAAAACGATGAAGTGCAGCAACCAATTTATCATTTTCTGTAAAGACGGTAATATTGGGATGATTAAAAGCAGCCTCGACTTCCGCTTTTGTTACGGGAGGCAACTTTTTCATTTTCAAAGTATGTTCACTATAGTAAACAAAGGCCCGATCCGCAGCATTCATGGCATCTTTATAATGCTTGAAAAATTTTTTATTCAGACTAGAAAAAGTGTGTAACTCTAATGCCGCTACCAATTTCCTTTTGGGATACTGCCCCTTCACGGCCTCGACGGTTGCCTTTACTTTTGAGGGCGCATGTGCAAAATCGAGCCAAGCCATCGCTCCGGATTGCTTTTTCAACAATTGTAATCGCTTTGCTGCTCCTTTAAAAGTACGGATAGCCTTAAAAAATTGTTTATCACCAATACCTAACTTCCGGCAAGCATGATATGCCGCCTGAAGGTTTTGCAAATTATGTGCTCCGAATATCTTAAGGGGAATCGCTTTTCCAGATGCTGGTTTCAGGTAGGTTTTCTCATTCTTGATTTCAAAATCAAAGCCTTCATAAGGAATATAATTCAGATGCCTTTCCTTCTTAACGATCTTCTGAATTTCCTTATCTTTGCTATAATAAATCAAAGTACCATCCGGCTGAATCAAATCTGCCAACAGCTCGAACTGCTTCACATAGTCTTTAAATTTGGGAAAAACATTGATATGATCCCAAGCAATTCCCGTCATGATCGCAATATGTGGGTGATAATGTATAAACTTCGGACGTCGATCAATAGGAGAAGACAAGTATTCATCTCCTTCAATAATAATAATCGGAGCACTGGAAAGTCGCACCATTCTTTCAAAGCCCTCCAACTGGGCACCAACCAGATAATCGTAAGCAAAATTATGATACTCCAAAACATGCATAATCATGGAAGTTGTGGTTGTTTTCCCATGACTTCCTGCGACAACCACTCGGAGTTTTTGCTCTGCATGTTTGTACACAAATTCCGGATAAGAATAAATAGGGATACCCAGTTTTTGAGCTGCTTTTAGCTCCGGATTATCCTTCCGGGCATGCATCCCTAAGATGATTGCATCTATGCTTTTATCAATCCGTTCTGGGAACCAGCCCATTTTGTCAGGTAGCAGACCATTGCGGGCAAGCCTGTCACGAGACGGATTGTAAATTTCATCGTCAGAACCAGTAATGGTATAGTCATTGCGTTGTAATGCAAGAGCAAGGTTGTGCATGGCACTACCACCAATTGCTATAAAGTGTATGCGCATATCAAAAGTAAAAGTGTCCAGACAAACTTAAAAAAAAGTTAAATACAAACGCAAACTATGGTTTTATAAAACTTTTATATAAAAACTATAGTTTTATTAGTAAGTACTACGGTGATTTCGGTGAAAAACACAAAACAAAACCACTGATTTTCCGGAAAAGTCCCAATAAAAGAAAAATAAAGCAAATATTCTTATTTTTGTGTAAATTTGAACAAACAAGTAGGTATTCAAATTGCACAAACATATACATTCTAAATTTTAAGAAAATGATTTTTAAGAAAATTAAAAAATTAATTCCTGGCATTTTCGGTGCCTTGGCATTAATGATGATGAGTTCCTGTAACCGTGGCATGGGTTGTCCGATGGATTTTTCTATAACTGATGCTTTCAATCAGTTTACCCTTATTCTTAGCCAGTTTATACAGTAATTATGCTGAATTGGAATATAATTGACAAACAGGAGCAGATCGACGAAATCAGTCAAATCTCCCATGAGCATCCTTGCCTGATTTTCAAGCATAGTACCCGTTGCTCTATTAGTAGCATGGCCAAAATGCGGCTGGAATCAGATTGGGATGAGCAACTGCATCATTTACAGGTTTATTATCTTGACCTCATTTCCTATCGGAGTATTTCGCAGCAAATAGCGAATCAATTTTCGGTACATCACGAATCCCCACAAGTTTTGCTGATTCAAAATGGTGAGTGTACCTATGACGCTTCTCATTTGGATATTACCGTGAATGAACTACAGGAAGTACTTGAAGTTTCTGAGAATAAATAAAGCGGCGCAAGCTAGAAATCCTTCCAAAAAAACGTAATGCAACAGCAGGACGGTGATATTTTCGTAACTAAAGACGGTTCTCACTCTGTACATTCTAGTCAATACGGGGTGAGTTATCATTCTATTCATGGTGCTGTTCAGGAAACCCAGCATGTATTTATTGATGCAGGATATAGGGAGAAGCTGAAAGAACAGCCCGAATTTTTATCCATTCTGGAAATTGGTTTTGGTACGGGGCTTAATGCATTCATGACTTTTTTGGAATCCCAGAGGCATGAAGCTAAGGTACTTTATACTACAGTAGAGGCCTATCCGATTACGATGGAAATGGCCCGTTCTTTAAATTACCCTAAAGTATTAGATGCAGAAGAGCACGAGGCCACCTTTTACAAAATGCATACGACGCCCTCGGAAGAACTCGTATCATTTTCGTCACAATTTTCCTTCCTCAAAGATATT
>JAHDGC010000251.1 GCA_020627865.1 Saprospiraceae bacterium
AATTATTACGATCCATATCTTTCTAGTGATGGAAAAACTTTGTTGTTTAGCAGTCAAGATGTCTCTACTGTAGCAAATAAAGAATTATACATCGCCAAAAAACAAAAAGGTAAGTGGGTGGATTTGTGGATTAAATCAAGATCTCAATATTAGTAAAGAGCGTTAACAACTCAATAGTCTCAATTCACAACAAGTTTTAACAAAAAAGCAATCCCGAATCTTGGCGTCCGCCAAAATTCGGGATAACTCGTTCCTAAATAGGGGAACAGTCTCCGATTTCTGAATACTCTCACTTCCTTAGCAGCTTTCGCTAAAGTTTCATAATTTTTCTCACACAACTTCATCAGGATATTTCAATCAAATTTACATAAGAAATGCCCCCACCAATTCAACTCTCATTATTGCCGGTTCATGATATTGATGTATAGGGTATCCTTATACTATTATTTCCTAAAAACATTCCGTATATTCCCCCTATAAAAGATACTACTCAAATCAACCTTATTGAGTCACACCTTCAAACCCACAACCATGCAAAATGCCCATAAAACACCCCTCTGCACACTATTCACCATATCCCTTTTGTTCTACAGCATCCTCACCCTCGCCCAAATCGCCCCCATCGGCAGCGGAAGCTACACCAACGATTTCCCCGGCGTCGATCAAGCCGGCAGGAATTCCTTTCCGCCAGGAACACCACAAGTCAGCGGAAATGCAGCAGGGAAACCCATTCCAACCAACGACTGGTGGTCTGCCTTGTTGCAAAATGATCATACTAATAATTTATTCAATTACCCATTGGCCATGCGGACGGTTAATACCGGGTTGGTCGTCAGTTACATTGTTCCACCATCGACACCGAATGGTAGTACCGAGCCGATGAGTGCAGCCCAACCCATTGTGGTCGGGGTTACGGGTTTGGATGCGGGGCAGGCTACGGTTTCTGATTATTCGGATTGGACGGTTACGATGAATTGGCAAAATGGGACACATCATTTTGAGGTCACTACCGGGATTGGGATGCCGTTTATTTATTTTACTAAAAATGCTGGTGATGTTGCATCAGTTGAAATTTCGGAAGGCAATGTTGTTGTTGACAACGAAATGTTAATCATTACTAATTCCTATTCGGACTCGGATTATGCGGTTTATGCGCCGACCGGAAGCACATGGTTACAAAATGGCACAACTTATACCTCTAACTTGAATGGGCAAAATTATTGGTCGATGGCTTTTATTCCGCCAACGGCAAATAATGTGGCTGCTGTTGCTAATGAATATAAAAAGTATGCTTATGTTTTCCCAAGTAATACTGCTGTCTCTTGGTCGTATGATGAAAATACGGCTAAGTTGAGTTCTACCTTTACGGTAAGTACGGACATAAAAGAAGGCACGGAAACAAATGTATTGTTAGGACTTTTACCACATCAATGGGCAAACTTGGCTCCCAATTCTGCACAACCTACGGGATACACTTCCCCTTCCATACGAGGCGATTTAAAAATGTTGGATGGCAATGTTTTTATGGTGGAACATACGTTCAAGGGAATTCTTCCCAACTTGCCTTATTTGGACAATTACAATGCAGCTTTTGATCCGGCAGCATTGACTGCCAAAATTGCACTCATCGAAAATGATGCATTGGCCACTTGGACAGATTCTTACAACGAAGGACAGGTCATGAATCGGCTGATTCAAACCGCAAGGATAGCAGACGAAATGGGGAACGTTGTCGCAAGGGATAAGATGGTCGCTACGATAAAAGAAAGGTTAGAAGATTGGTTAACGGCAGAGCTTGGTGAGGTGGCTTTTATCTATTATTACAACAGTACGTGGACGGCACTGATTGGTTATCCTGCTGGGCATGGGCAAGACAACAACCTCAACGATCACCATTTCCATTGGGGATATTTTATTCATGCGGCTGCTTTTATGGAGCAGTTTGAACCGGGTTGGGCTAGTCAGTGGGGCGACATGGTCAACCTACTGGTTCGGGATGCGGCTTCTGATGATCGGAATGATCCGTTGTTCCCTTTTTTGAGAAATTTTAGTCCGTATGCTGGACACAGTTGGGCTAATGGATTTGCGACTTTTCCTTTTGGCAACGATCAGGAATCTACTTCGGAGAGTATGCAGTTTGCGTCCTCCTTGATCCACTGGGGCAGCATTACTGAAAATAATGCTATTCGAGATTTAGGGATTTATATTTATACTACAGAACAATCTGCCACTGAAGAATACTGGTTCGACATGCACCAAAGAACTTTCAAGCCGGGCTATGGTTATCAATTGGCATCTAGGATTTGGGGCAATGGTTATGATAACCAAACTTTCTGGACTTCCGATATTGCTGCCGCTTACGGGATTGAGATGTATCCCATTCATGGGGGTTCTTTGTATCTTGGACATAACACCACTTACGTGCAATTTTTGTGGAATGAAATATCTTCCAATACTGGTATTTTGAACAATGAAGCCAATCCGAATTTATGGCACGATACCTACTGGAAATACTTGTCTTTTATTGATCCACAAACCGCACTGAATTTATATGATTCTTATCCGGATCGTAGTTTGAAATTTGGGATTTCTGATGCCCAAACTTATCATTGGTTGCACACCATGAATGCTTTGGGAACGGTCAACACGTCTATAACGGCGGACTACCCTATCGCGGCGTCCTTCACCGGCAGCGATGGTTATATCACCTATGTTGCCCATAATTATTCGGATACCGATATAACCGTTACTTTTTCTGATGGCTTCTTACTGGATGTTCCGGCCAACCAAATGGCATTCAATCAATCTACCAATGCTGTCCCAACCATCAGCATTACTTCTCCTGCCGATAATTCCGCTTTCGCAGAAGGAGAGATCATCACCATTACGGCAATGGCCAACGACACAGACGGAAGCATTGTGTTGGCAGAATTCTATGATGGCGACATAAAAATAGGAGAAGCCACTTCCGCTCCGTTTAACTTCGACTGGATAGACGCCAGCACGGGAGCACATCAAATCACCGCCATAGCCACGGACAACGAGGGTGCACAAGGCAGCTCACAGGTTGTCAACCTAATGGTAAATGGAGATGGCCAAGGTTCCTGCTCTGCAACATCAAACGAAGCCCAACAAGGTGCTTTTTCTATTGGCTATACCAGCACTTTTGAAACGGTAGGCACCGATGTCATTATTACATTTACCTTGTTGGATACTGATAAGATAGGTGTCGTTGCTTACCTCTGGCAACAATCTCCTTTTATGGAAATGCCTATGGATAATCTTTCTGGCTTAACTTTTTCCAAAACGTTAAGCAATCAAACCGTCGGGGAATCCATAAGCTATGCCTGCAAGTTTGCCTTTGCTGGTGGCTTGGCCGTTACCAGTTATATCAACTATGTCGTAGGCGATGATTGTCCCGGCAACACCAACGATACGGAAGCACCCACCAACTTTACGGCAACAATTGGCACCGTCACTGGAAATTCTGTAGAAATATTGTTATACGCAACGGATGATTCCGGCACTATTCTCTATGATTTGGCTTATGATGGAAATACTAGTGCGACTTCCGGTATGTCTGGCATTCAAGCATCCTACATCATCACGGGATTGACTCCGGAAACCAGCTACACTTTTTCTATCGAAGCCAGTGACTTGGCAGGCAATGTAGCCGCCGACAATCCTATTGTTATAACAGCAACGACAACGGCCAACACCAGTAGCAATTGTTCCGGAACAGGTTCTGCATCCCAGCAGGGTACATTTTCTACAGGCTATACTTATGATTTTGAAACAAACGGCACCGACGTAACTTTTACCTTCACCTTGTTGGATACCGACAGGGCGGATGTCTTCGCCTATCTCTGGCAAGAAACGCCTTTTACGGAAACACCAATGGATAATGTTTCAGGGCTGACTTTTTCCAAAACGTTAACGGGTTTTACCATCGGCGAAACGATCAGTTATGCTTGTAAATTTGCCTTTGCCGGAGGGCTAGCGGTTACGAGCTATTACAGCTATGTCGTCGGGGATAATTGTGAAACAACTAGCGATTGCATCCCAACGGGTACAATTTGTTTGGATGCAGATTATTTGTCCGGATTTGACAATACGGGGAATCCTATTCGCAGTGATGTTGTTGAAAGTTGTCAAAATACGACGGTTCATGCTGATGCAGCAGTGGAGGTCGTGGGTAAGACGGCTATTATTTTGAATGCTGGTTTTTATGTGGCTCCGGGAAGTGTGTTTCATGCGCGGATTGGGGAGGGTGCATATTGTGAGGGGAATTTGCAGCAGGATGTGAGCACGCCTTGATTTTAGGAAAAAGATTTAATCAACGTATCCCCTCAAAAGGCGAGGGTTTTGATTCGTAGTGTTTCGGCCAGGGAAGGCATTAAATATTTCTTAGTAATACGATCATGAAGATATTCTAAGGCATTGACCCCAAGTTTAGCTGCTGTTTCGACAACAGACATAAAAGCATCTTGGGCTTGTGTTCCCTTGACAGACATGGTATGTAAAGAAATATCTCTTTTCCGGACTTTTCTTCTGACTGCTAATTCGGCAGCATTGTTATGAAGTGGTATTTCTGGAAAATCTAAAACTAGAAGTAGTTTTGTTTTTTTAGAGAAAGTTTTTTCGATTCTGTCATTTAAAGCGTCGTAGTCCGTTTTTTGTGTAAAAATATCATCAAATTCCTGATCAAGTTTTTGTTTTTGCTCTTTTTGTTGATCAGGTGGAAGTTCTTTGAAATCCAGGAGTTTTTTATAAAAATCCCAAATCTGCTTTCGGATGTCATCTACAGCCGTTTGGTTGATCTTTAGTTTAGGTATCATTTTTTTATAATGCCTTTCTTCATGTAACCAGCACAGACTTTGATCAGCTCCGATGCCCGTATATTCTGGACCAGCATCTGTAATGAAATGTTGTACCCTGGGAAAACTTGTTTGCGTCAAATAGTAGGCTAAGGCAAGGCATTCCTGCATTTTAGGATAAGCGCTTTTTCCCAACAAATGTGGCGCTTGTTCTTTTAATATGGATTCAAATTCCTCCAGGCTATACCTTTGGTCAAACGTTAATAATTGACTCAATAATTTTTGATCCTTCTTTGGAACAGTGGAATCAGCCAATAAGCTTACTGCTAATTTGTCATAAATTAACGGAATACTAGTTCCCGTTTTGCCTTGTAAAGCCCAGATAATGTTGGCTTTAGATTTAGAAGACATCGTATGGTATATACTATAATAAGGGGTACAAATAATCTGAGTAGATTTTCCTTGACCGGCCTCCCAGCCTTTTGTACCGTCTGACTGAGTGTAGGATATATGCGCAAGGCCACTTCGTAGAATAGCTGCGGATTCTTCTTTCATTAAAGCTACATTTGACAAAAGTATATTGTTAATACTTCCTGTAGATATATGCAAACCCAAATTATCCATCAAATGCTTCAGTCGACCTTGGGTCACATCGCAATAGTGGTGCAACAGCTGAAGCCAACTTTTTAATTGTCCGCCAAATTGTCCTTCATATTCTGGAGGTAGTTCGCCTCGATAAGTTTTTCCTTCTTTTTGAGAATAATAAACAGGTATTTTAAATTCGACATTGTCCCGCTTTATTAGTAAGTCTTGTTGCACTACAGTACTATAACCTTGAAATTTTGCATCCGGAGGAAGAGTTGTTTTATCCAGTTTACACTCTACCGTCCGATCTATTACTAACTTCGCTTTTTTGCCGCCTTTTTTATTATTCTTGTTCGGCTTTCGCTTTGGCCTTCTATTACTTGTAGTTGTTGCTCTTGTAGATCTTGTAGATTTTGGAGGCTTAGGCGGTAATTCACCATGTTCTCCCTTCAAGCGATTTATTTCATTTCGTAACTCCTGATTTTCCACACGGACTTCTTCCAATAACGCTGCTTGACTTTCAACCACATTAATTAACATCGTCGCCAATTCTTGCAGTTGCACAGAATCAGTTAAACTTTTCGGATTGATATTTTTTAATTTTTCAAGCATGTTTTTCAGACCAAAAAATAATACTTTTATTTCAATTTACCAACTAGGTTTTGAACCGATACTTTTTTTGAAAAAAATATGCTGTAAATTTTAAAAACATAAAATCAACACATTGAAGTACAAACAATTGGGAGACAGACGATTGGATAAAACTTTGGCATTTGTAGCAATACGAATAGCAACCCCTATGCACATAAATAACTGATTATCAATAACTTAAAACTAAACTCCACTTGCTTTTTCCAAAAACTTGATTTAGATTTGCATCATCAAAAAAATTAAAATCATGACACAAGTAGTATTACATCATAACGATCATCGACTCTTGCAAACCAGTTTACTGGAGCAGGAATCCGATCAGGGTTTATTCCTCCGAAATTCAGGGATGAATATTTATGTGATGCGTTAGTGCCATAAATATGAAATATGCGAAAAGGCATTTCCTTGAACTGGGAAATGCCTTTTTTGTTTATGTATTGTTATGAAAACTGTTTTAGTGCTGTAACTCAACGGCTAGAGTACCCGACTGTCTCTCGGGAAGTTGCGGGTTCAAATCCCGTCAGCACTGCTTTTCATGCTCCGTTCGTATAATGGTTAGTACACCTGACTTTCTATCAGGAAACAAGGGTTCCCTGCCCGACAGTCAGGCGGGGATTCCCTTACAGAGTACCACTTTTGAATGAATGAAATGAAAAAATTATCATCAGCCCACAATTACTTTCATTTCATTAATTCATTAGCCAAATTGCCCTGTAGTGTAACCGGCAGCACATGAGGTTTTGATTCTCATAGCACAGGTTCCCTGTCCGGTGGCCAGACGGGGAATCCTGTCGGGGCAGCATTTGCGGAGATGGCGGAATGGCTTACGCAGCGGTTTTAGAAACCGTACTCTTTCGAGGGTTGGGGGTTCGAATCCCTCTCTCCGTACTCGGGCTCCAATTGGCAAAGGCAAAGGACTTAAAAAATCCTTCCAGTCCGAGTTCCCTGTCCGGCAGCCAGATGGGGAATCCCGGATGGAGTACTATTCATTTGTTGAGCTATGAAAACTGGTGGCTTTAGTTTATATGGTAAAATACCTCACTGTGGATGAGGAGAACAGGGTTCGACTCCCGAAGCCACCCTATTTTTCAGAAAAGAATTTACGTTATTCACATTTCCATTCTTAACTATTTTCATACCTACCATGAGAAATGCTCCTTTCAACAAAATATTTCTCCGTACCTTTATACCATAAACCACAACATACATCATGAGTGAAAATCAAAACACAGAATGGAAACGTTCTTGGCGAGATGAATACATCAAGTGGATTTGCGGATTTGCCAATGCAACTGGCGGAACACTGGAAATCGGGAAAGACGATGATGGCAATATCGTCGGGATTGATGATGCACGGAAATTGTTGGAGGATATTCCGAATAAAATAAGAGACGTTCTGGGAATACTGGTAGATGTGAACCTTCACGAGGAAGGCGGAAAAACATGGTTGTCTATTCAAGTCGAGGCACATCCGAACCCCGTAAGTTATAAAGGACAATACCACTACCGGAGCGGCAGCACCAAGCAAGAACTTAAAGGCAATGCACTGAACAGGTTTCTTTTGCAAAAACACGGCAAGCGTTGGGATAGCGTTCCTTTGCCGCATGTAACGGTTGACGATCTTAGCCCTTCTGCTTTTGAGCATTTCAGAAAACAGGCTATCCAGACAAAACGGTTGAGTGAATCCATAATCAAAGAAGATGAAAACTCGTTGTTGGAAAAACTTCGCCTGAAAGAAAATGAATCCCTGAAACGGGCTGCGGCCTTGCTTTTCCACCCCGACCCGGAAAAGTTTTTCACGGGTGCTTATGTCAAGATTGGTTATTTCCGTTCTGATGATGATTTGCGTTTTCAGGATGAGATCCACGGAAATTTATTTGAACAAGTAGTCAAAACAATGGACTTGCTGTTGTCCAAATATCTTGAAGCACAAATTCGCTACCAGGGCCTGAGCAGGATCGAGGAATATGCATATCCCGAACCGGCATTACGGGAGGCTTTGCTCAACGCTGTCGCACACAAGGATTATGGCAGTGGCATCCCCATCCAAATCAAGGTTTATGATAACAAAATTATTCTTTGGAATTCCGGCCAGCTACCGGAAAGTTGGACGGTTGATAATCTGCTCCGGGAGCATCCTTCGATTCCCTATAACCCGGATATTGCACAGGCGTTTTTCCGCGCTGGCCTGATTGAATCTTGGGGAAGGGGTCAAAATTTTGAATGAGTGTAAAAAAGCGGGGTTGGCGGAGCCGTCGTTTTCTTATGATGCTACGGGGTTTCGGATTGAGTTTGAGAAGGTGTCGGGAAAAACGTCGGAAAAGGTGTCGGAAAGAATGTCGGAAAAGACGTCGGATAAAATCATGTTTTTGATTAATTCTAATCCCGCTATAACTATAGCTGAAATGTCTGAAAAACTGAATCTTTCCAAGCGCACAATCGAGAGAAATCTGAAAAAATTACAGGAGGAGAAGTTGTTAAAAAGAAAAGGAGGAAGGAAAGAGGGGCGTTGGGAGATAGTTGGGTAAAATTTTCTCTATTTGATACGGCGAAAAAAAGAAGATAGAAAACGACCTGTACACGTTATTTGCAATAACACGCTGGTTGAGAATCCCCAAGTTTTAAAATACGTTGAGAAAGTATTAAAGCAAATTGAAAAAGCTGCCGTCAAACAGAAGCTACCGATGACGGTCAACCAGACAACCCCCAGATTGGAAGATAGTTTTTGGGTCAATTTAATTGGGAAAGGCTACCCCGCCCCAAACAACTTATTTCGTTGGTGTACCGAACGCCTAAAAATTAGTCCCACGTCCAGATTTATCCAAGACAAAATAAATGAAGAGGGCGAAGTTATCATACTACTAGGAACACGTTCAGATGAAAGCTCCAATAGAGCCAAAAGTCTAAAAAAACATGAAGTCAAAGGGAGCCGCCTGAGAAAGCATACCTTCCCCAAGGCATATGTTTATGCTCCCATCAAGGACGTACTAACCGAGGAGGTCTGGCAGTATCTCCTTGCGGCTAAATCCCCGTGGGGTTCAAATAACCGGGACTTGGTT
>JAHDGC010000252.1 GCA_020627865.1 Saprospiraceae bacterium
GTATCCCTACGTGTCCCTACGTGTCTACCTGTCCCTACAATGATACAAATTTAATATTATTCCTCACCCAAAAACGGATATTCATACCGCTTTGGCGGAACAAAATTTTCTTTGATGGTACGTGGAGAAATCCAGCGCAATAAATTCAGGATAGAACCGGCCTTGTCATTGGTTCCGGATGCACGCCCGCCACCGAATGGTTGCTGCCCAACAACGGCACCTGTTGGTTTATCATTGATATAAAAATTCCCCGCACAATGCTTCAGCCGTTCAGAAGCCATCGTGATGGCATAGCGATCTTTGGAGAAAAGTGCTCCGGTTAATGCATAAGGAGAAGTCTCGTCTAGAATGTCTAGTGTTTTTTCAAAATCTTTATCGCCGTAAACATAAACTGTTAGTACGGGGCCAAAAATTTCCTCGCACATGGTCGTGTATTTCGGATTGTTCACTTCCAAAACCGTTGGTTCGATAAAGTATCCTTCTGATTTATCATAATTTCCTCCAGCGACAACGGTTACTCCTTTTGCTTTTTTTGCTTTCGCAATATAGTTGGTAATATTATCAAATGCCCTTTCATCAATAACGGCATTGATAAAATTGGTAAAATCCTCGGGAGAACCCATCTTCATCGAAGCCAGATCTTTCTGTATTTTGGCTTTCACTTTTGGCCAGATACTTTTGGGAATGTAAGCCCTTGATGCCGCCGAACATTTCTGCCCTTGGAATTCAAAAGCCCCTCTAGACAATGCAACCGCAACTTCCTCCGGATCGGCAGAACTATGTGCGATAACAAAATCCTTACCGCCTGTTTCTCCGACGATACGCGGATAGGTTTTATAGTTTGCAATATTATTGCCGATGATGCGCCATAGTTGTTGGAAGACACCTGTTGATCCTGTAAAATGTAGGCCGGCAAAATCAGGATGTTTAAAAATACGATCTCCGGCAACTGGACCATCTACATGGACGAGGTTGATGACACCGGGCGGCAAACCTGCTTCTTCAAAAAGCTCCATGATAATTCGAGCAGAGTAAATTTGCGTTTCGGCAGCTTTCCAAACTACAGTATTCCCCAACATAGCTGGCGCAGCAGGCAAGTTCGCGGCGATGGAAGTAAAGTTAAAAGGCGTGATCGCGAAGACAAAACCTTCCAATGGGCGATGCTCCAAGCGATTCCAAATGCCGTCTACACTTTCCGGTTGTTGGGCATAAATTTCCGTCATGTACTGTACATTATAACGGAAAAAATCGCACAATTCTGCGACAGCATCTATCTCTGCCTGAAATGCATTTTTGGATTGCCCTAACATGGTAGCTGCATTCATTCTTGCCCGAAAGGGACCAGATAGCAAATCGGCAGCTTTAAGGAAAATGGCCGCTCTTTGTTCCCAAGGCATGTTTTCCCAAGCCGGCTTAGCCTTTAAGGCCGCACTGATGGCCTGATCGACATGCTTCGCCTCTCCTTTGGAGAAGTGCCCGAGCACATGATTCAACTCGTGGGGCGGATGGATAGCGACCTTATTTTTGGTATTGACTTTTTTCCCTCCGATATACATCGGGATATTTATTTTCTTAGCCTTAAACTCAGCCAAGGTTTTCTTTAATTCTATTTTTTCCGGAGAGCCGGGCGCGTAGGAATAAACGGGTTCATTCGTAGCGATAGGGACTTCAAAAAAAGCGTTTGACATAATGAACATTTTCTGGTGAAAGAATCGCCGCAAATGTATGCTTTTTTGGGTAAAGTTTATACGTTCCGCTTAAATTTTAATCTGCTTTGGCAAAAAGGGGCTGGCATCTCCCCCGCCTTTAATAATCTCTCTCACAATTGTAGAACTGATGTGGGAATATTGTGGCGGACTAATCAAGAACACGGTTTCCAAGCCATCACCAACAATAGCATTAAGCTGGGAGATTGTTTTTTCATAATCAAAATCAGAAGCGTTCCGAAGCCCTCTCAACAAATACTGTGCACCTTCTTTTTTGCAAAAATCCGCTGTTAATTTCTCAAAACTCCCTGTCGACACAGTGGGTTCTTCTGCAAAGACTTCTTCCAGCCAAGCGATCCTTTGCTCAAGTGGAAATAGATATTTTTTTTGGGAATTAATACCAATGGCGACGATGATTTTGTCAAATAATGGGATCGCTCTCTTTACCAAGTCATAATGACCAATAGTTATGGGATCAAAAGAGCCGGGGAATACTGCTATTTTCATTTTAATTAAATGTCTAAGTGTTGAATAGTATACTTATTTTCATCAAGATGCCAATAATTGTTCGTAAAGGTGATAATTTTCTTCATCAAAACAAACAAATATCACTGCTGTTATACTTTTTTCACTTAGAATAAAACGCTGGCAGCTTTGAATCGCAATCCTAGCAGCCCTTTCCTTAGGAAAGTGGTAAACCCCTGTCGAGATATTGGGAAAGGCTATTTGTTCGACATTGTTTTTCGCAGCAAGTAGAAGACTATTGGTATAGCAGTTTGCTAGTAAAGCATCCATCCGTTCTGGGTCAGATGGGTTCCATATGGGGCCAACGGTATGGATAACAAAACGGGCGGGCATATTTCCTGCCGTTGTTATAACTGCCTCACCTGTTGGGCAACCGCCTTGGATGGAACGGATTTTTTTGCAAGCCTCCAGAATAGCCGGGCCACCTGCCCTATGGATAGCACCATCTACACCGCCGCCGCCGAGTAAACTGGAATTGGCTGCATTGACAATGGCATCTACATCTAGTTTGGTAATGTCTCCTTGTAGAAGTTTCAATTTATTCAAAATGTTCTTTTAAAGCTTTTAAGGTATTGAAGGGATTATCTACCACGACCATATTGGCCAACCAGTTTGGAATAGCACCGCCGGGAGCAGCATGCATTTGTTGGGTGACTTCGGTCGTTGATGCATTTATTTTTTTAAACTGCCAAAAGCCTTCAATATATGGCACCCGAACTCTCTTGCCATGATGTGGTATATAATCTGGTAAACCTGTTACATGAACGGTCACGATTCCCGGATCATCCTGTACGAATTGCATACGCGTAATATTATCCCGATCCTTAACCGGCCAAGGCGCAGAATTGTTAATGTAAACATAAAAATCGTCTTTACCAATTTGTTCTAACAGTTCCACTTCCGTAACGGCATCAAACCAGTTGATATAGTTATCTACTTGCTTCATGTAAGCTACCATCTCTGATAAGGAAGCATTCACTTGTGTGATGGCCTTGAATTCTTTTAACGGAGAATCTTTCTTACTACGGGTAAAAACCTTGATCCCTTTGGTATCTTTCTCAAGTGTCCATTCGGAGCCTGTCGAAAAGGAAAACAAAAGCGGAAAGATCAGCAGCAGGTTTAAGTATGGGATTTTGATAAAATTGTTATTAAAATTCATATTACATTTAGTATATTGGAAACTGTATATTTATTATAACGCCATTTCCATCTCTTTTGTTGGCAATAGTCCTAATTGTAGACAAACAACACGTAATACTATTCTATTAAAATGTAATACAATGTTCTCATATTGATATACAAACATACTTTTATTTATTATTTTCATAATTATTTTAATACCTTTCACCAATTATTTTAAATCAATTAACTAATAAACCAACCATGAAAAAGCAACTCCTTTTTCTGATGAGCTTGCTATGTTTTTTATCAAGCAAAGCACAATCTCCCATCTCGGAGAATATGAATTTCCTTTCTAATTGGGACCCCGGTATTACCTGCAATGACATCTGGGGCTATGTAGATGACTGTGGTAATGAATATGCCATACTCGGTTCTGCGACTAAAGTACATTTTCTAGATGTAACCGACCCCACCAATCCTATCCTCAAAAATGAATTTACACCTGGTGCTTCTACCATATGGCGTGATATGAAAACTTTCGGTCACTACGCCTATGCCGTTGCCGATCAAGGGGCAGAGGGATTGCTAATTTTTGACATGAGTGCCCTACCCAATGGGAATATTGAATGGGTTTATCAGCAAACTAATATTTTCAGTAGAGCGCACAATATTTATATTGATGCTCCTAATGCAAGGCTATACGTTACCGGTTCCAACACAACGAATAGTGGTTTGATTATTTATGATCTTTCGCAAGACCCGGCTAACCCTACCGTTATCGGGAACCACGGATTACCGGGTCAGTATGTTCATGATGTTTTTGTGAAGGATAATGTTGCTTATTGTTCCCATGGATATAATGGCTTGTACATCTACGACTACACCAATGCCAACAGCCCTGTTCTACTATCCAGCCTGAACACGGGAGGATATAACCACAGTAGTTGGATCACGGAAGATGAAACGCATATCTTTTATGCCGAGGAAGTTCCGTTGGGGAGATTGCTGGGGTTAATTGATATTACTGATCCAACAGATATTTTCATTACCAGTACATTTACTTTCCCGCTCGAAGCACCAACCGCAACCAATGTTACTTATCACAACCCGTATATCGTTGATAATTACGCTGTAATATCCGGATACCAAGACGGTGTTGTTGTTGTCGATATCTCGAATCGAAATAACCCTACTAAAGCGGCTCACTATGATACACATCCCAATAACACCAGCTATTCGGGCTACAGTGGATGTTGGGGGGTTTACCCATTCTTGCCCTCCGGTAATATTATAGCCTCCGATGTTCAGCTGGGGCTTTTTGTTGTAGAAACAACAGGCATCACCCCCACTACTACGGAATGCTTTGATGGCGTGCAAGGACCATTTGAAACGGGTGTAGATTGTGGCGGATTTTGTAAGCGGTGCACTCCTTGTGACGCTAGTGATATTCCTGGCTGTACCAACCCCAATGCACACAATTTCAATTCTAATGCGACAATAGATGATGGTTCTTGCCTGACTTGTGTCGATAATATTATGAACGGCGATGAAACCGGTATTGATTGTGGTGGAGTACGTTGCCCTACCTGCCCTCCAAATGAAGGCTGCGACCCGAACGATCCGGAAGCAATAGATAGTGATGGAGATACCGTATGTGATGCCGAAGATGTTTGTCCAGATGGAGATGATACCGTTGATTCGGACGGAGATGGTATACCAGATGATTGTGATTACTGTTCTGCCGCAGGTTCTGCCGGTACGGGTACAGATTATATAAATTTTGTTAGGCTTAACACCATCGCTAATGCCAGTGGGCAAACCCCTTATTCGGATTTTACTTCGATCAGTACAGAGTTGCGGGTCGGGCAAAGCTATACCCTATCCATTACCTTGCTGGATGTGTATTCACTTGATGCCGTATATGGTTGGATAGACTATAACCGCAACGGAACATTCGAAGCCTCCGAATCCATTTCGATGTCCGGATTTGATGCCAATGACACCAGTAGCGGAACCGTTACCGTTCCCGCTACAGCCAATAGAGGCACGACTGTCATGCGTGTACGATCTGTTTATATTAACCCTCAACCATCCAACCCAGCTTGTGGTAATTATTATGGCGAAGTGGAGGATTATACAATTATCATTACCGACTGTTCTGACGGCATCATGAATGGCGATGAAATTGGCGTAGATTGTGGTGCCCCCGATTGCTCTGCCGTTTGTGGCACTTGTAACGATGGGATCATGAATGGTGCTGAAATGGGTGTAGATTGTGGCGGCCCTCTCTGTCCACCGTGTCCAACCTGTTATGATGGTATCATGAATGGAGATGAACTTGGCATTGACTGTGGTAGCCCTGAATGCCCACCTTGTGAGGGTTGTATGGTGGATGGAGTTATGAATGGCAATGAAACAGGAGTGGATTGTGGTGGTCCAGACTGTCCGCCTTGTCCTGACTGTGATGAGACTAAAACGCTTTACGGTGTTGCCTCATTTAGTGAAGTACATCAAGTTAATAATTGGATTGAATCTACTGCCGTTATTACAGGCTCAACTACAGATGTATCCTACTTAGCAGGAAATTATATTCTCATGAAGGCTGGATTTGATGTTCAACCGGGTGTGGAGTTTCTTGCAGATATTCAGCCCTGTACAGCCCTCATAACAGAAACACCAATTGAAAACGGCCTCAATCTAAGACTTTTTACGGATAAAAATTTGGATAGAAATCTGAATTTCAGCCTTGAACAAGTAAGTACTGTTAAAATTGAGATATTTACCACAACAGATGCAACGCCTAGAATCATCCAAAAGGAAAAAACAATGGAGATGGGTAGTTACCAATTAAATTTGGATCAGTTAGACCTTGATGCTGCCTTGTATCTTTGTAAAATTACCATTGATGATATGGAGCAGATTATTAGAATACCTGTCATAGATTAATTATACTACAAATTTGGGGTGCAGCTTGAAACTGTACCCCAAATTTAACTAGACTATTTTTTCACATACATCACCTCTTTTACTGCCTTGATTACCTTTTCTGGATTCGGCAGATAAGCTTTTACAAAATTCTCAGCATAAGGCAAAGAAGTATCTGCTGAATTCACCCTCGTCACCGGAGCATCCAGATAATCAAAGGCATATTTTTGAATTTCATAGGCAATTTCTGCACTGACACCCGCAAAAGGCCAAGACTCATCTACCACTACAAGGCGGTTGGTCTTCTTCACAGATGCTACAATGGCATGATGATCCAATGGGCGAATCGTTCTCAAATCTATCACCTCGGCTTCGATGCCTTCTTTGGCTAACTCTTCAGCAGCAGCTTCAACTACTTTCATCATTTTATTAAAAGAAACAATTGTCACATCCTTTCCACTTCGCCGGACTGCCGCCACACCTATAGGCACCAAATATTCTCCATCCGGTACTTCTCCTACATCACCATACAGCAACTCGGATTCCATCACACAAACCGGATCATTATCCCGGATAGCAGACTTTAACAATCCTTTTGCATCCCCTACATGGACACAGGATACCACTTTCAATCCTGGCACATTGGCCATCCAGCTTTCAAAAGTTTGGGAGTGCTGTTGTGCCAATTGTCCGGCAGAGCCAGAAGGCCCTCGGAAAACAATCGGGCAATTGAACTGTCCGGCAGATTGCGATAGCGTTTTGGCAGCATTGTTCACAATTTGGTCAAAGGCCAATACCGCAAAATTCCAGGTCATAAATTCAACTATGGGACGCAGACCATTCATGGCAGCCCCCACACCGATTCCGGCAAACCCAAGTTCTGCAATCGGGGTATCAATAACGCGCTTAGAGCCAAATTCATCCAGCATCCCTTTACTGACTTTATAGGCACCATTGTATTCGGCAACCTCTTCGCCCATAAGGAAAACGGTTTCGTCCCGACGCATTTCTTCGGACATGGCTTCTCTCAGCGATTCTCTTAATTGTAATTTTCTTGGCATTTTATTTAGATATTAGATCGTGCGCTGGCGCTTACTTTTAGATCGCTGCGCTCACTGTTAGACGTCAGACTAGCAGACAGATTGTCTGATTGGGGCAAAAATAAGCTTTTCTGGGGAAGAACTGATAAGAGCAGGGCAAAAAATAGTGTAAAAAGGACATGAACACGATACTTTTTGGTAAAAATGCCTTAAATATGCATGAGCCCCTCAAAGACAATTTGGGCATTGCTTTGGACTTCAAGAGTATTCTGTCCCAGAATTTTAAGCTTTAGAAAGCCGCCTCGATTGGATAATTGATAGGCCGACATTTCTTTTTTATCCAAAATACTACCCCAATATGTCGCCAGTACGCAATGGGCTGCTCCTGTCACGGGGTCTTCGTCAATGCCAATCCAAGGACAGAAACACCGAGAATAAAAATCGTATTCCACATCAGTTGACTTTGTCGTAACGACCAATTCCTTGATTTTTTGCGGGCATTCAATTGCCTTTTGATAATTTGGTTTAAGGTTCAACAATGTTTGTTTATCTGAAACTTCCACGACCAGCATATCCAGTTCTTTGCAAAATTTTACGGCAAGTGGCTCCGTTATCCCAAAAGCTTCATAGAGTTTTTTATCAGGGGCATAAGGCTCTGTCCTATACAAGGGGAATTCCATCTTGATGTATCCATCTTTGTATTCCGCCTCAATCTTGAGGTCCTTCATCGTCAAAAATGTAACACTATCTTTACCTAACTTATCCAAGACCAATTTTGCAGAAGCCAGCGTCGCATGCCCGCAAAAATCAATTTCCACTGTGGGGGTAAAGTACCGAATGGCATACTGGTTCTTTCCAATTTCCCGAAGGAAAGCGGTTTCTGAAAAGTGAAGTTCGTTGGCAATGGATTGCATTAGGGAAACTTCGATGGCGGTTTCCAGTAAACAAACGCCTGCGGGATTTCCTGCGAAGGGTTTATCGGTAAAGGCGTCTATGATGTAGGTTTGTATTGGCATATATTCTTGATTGTAAAAATTACTTCTTAGCCAAAATAGTAGAAAAGAAGAGAAATACAATACACTTCGGTAGAAATTTCTCCCATTCATGTTGCTTGTTGGCCAATTAGCGTACTTTCAAAATCCGATATCGCGCCTTTTACATGCGAAGCCGAGTGTTTCGCCCCCGACGTTGTGCTTATTTGTTGCAAAACCGTACTAATTTACTACAAAATCGAGCTTATTTGGTGCGACGTTGGGCCTTTTATTCCTCGGCATCGAGCATAAAACACCCAACGACGGGCTTATTTGTTACAACGTTGCAATAATTTATTATAACAAGGCATGTTTTTGCTGCAATGTCCCGTGTTTGCCATAGAAGGCCGAGTGTTGCACAACGGATACTTGGGATAAACCCTACAAAATTACATCCTCACCGTTCAAAAATACCTTTCAATTGATAAAAGAACCGTTCGATCAACCTCAAATCTTCTGTAATAATTTCTGCCCGGCCCTGCATTTCTTGTCGGAATAGAATTTCCTTATTGTAGCTTGTTATCAATTTTTGGGGCAAGGCAACATCAATCTTATAAAAACCCTCTTTATCCGTTATGACAGAAATATTTTTCACCTGTCCCCTTAGGCTTCCAAACTCTGCATCTGGATAATTCTCTAACTTTATGTTTACAACCTGCCCAGTTTTTATCTTCCCAGAATTTAATGCTGGCGTTTTCAATTTGGCGACAAAGTCTTCATGTTCTTTTGGAATAATGGTAAAGACCAAATCTCCA
>JAHDGC010000253.1:0-7042 GCA_020627865.1 Saprospiraceae bacterium
AAAAAATAAAAGTAATTAAACATTGTTCCAGAAAAGGCATAGCAAGGCAGCCTAAGCTGGCGACAACTTATTAGTTATGAAGACTTAGGCAACACATGCACACAACTTTGAATATACAAAGTCACCTTAAATTTCAACAAGATGTATCCGAAACATACTATTCTCTCCCTGAAAACAAACAATTCATTTTCATTACTATATATTATGTCAGATACCAGCTAATGTATACGGGTGTGCGGAAAGGGCGGTAGTTGAATATCTAATGGAGTTGTAAAAAATTTTAAACACTTGGCATGCTACCTAGTAAAGATAGCTTATTTATCCTAAGATCATATCATATTTAACAAAATTTAACTATAAAAAATACAATCTTTTGCTTGTTGGGCTACATAAAAATTAAATTTTGCAAAAATGAACTCGAACACTGGGTTACAAGATTGAAGATAATACAATTTACGAATAGAATTTGAAAAAAAAAATAAAATCTAACATAAAATTTCCATAAAAAAAAATGCAGAACTATTCTGAGAAAATAGTCCTGCAAACAGAGAGAATTCGGGCATTCTTTTTTAAGAAACATTTATTTTATTCATAGTACAAATATATAGGAATAGAATTCTTAAGGCAAATAGATTCATTTTCATTTTTAGCACTAAAAACAGTATTAAAATATCAAAATACACAAAAATAATAATATAAAACTAATAAAAACAACTATTTACAAATAAAAATAATATTAACTTATATAAGCACTCAAATTAAGTAAAAAATTAATTCTCTCAGCTAAAACCCTGACAATCATAATTAAACATTGAGGGTTTTCACATTTAATTAAAAACAATAAAAATAATAAACATTAGAATAACACCAATATTTACTGCAAATAAATTGCAGTAAATTTGATTTTGTACTTTAGCAAAAGTAATTTTCAAAATCAAAAAAATAACATTATTTTTGCTTTAAAATTAAACATCAAAAACAAACCAAAACAATATAATGGAGAACACTGCATTAATTAAGATGCTCAAGCATTGCTCTAAAAAAGACATGAAGAATATTGAAAAGTTCTTGCAGTCACCTTATCACAATACTACCGAAAACTACGTTATTTTATTTCAAACTTTACGACAGTATTATCCAAACTTTAATAGCCCGGAACTTCACAATAACAATATTATTATACGGCAGGCATTTCCGAAGAAAACCCCTACATCAGGAGTATTTGCAAACATGAAACATGGGTTACTAAAATCAATAAGAACATATCTTGCGATAGAAAGATTGAAAGAAGATGAACTATTGATGGAACAGCTCATGACCGAAGCACTTTGCCAAAGAAGTTATACCAAAGAATTCGTAAAGAAATCCGAAGAAATTGTAGAGAAATTAAAAAAACATAAAGATGTTGAAGCATTCCATACCTTATCGATATTAAATGCTAAATTATTTGCCAATCCCGGTGCTTTTGTTGCTAACAAAAACGATTACCTTACCGCCAGTGCCATAAACATAGACAAATACTATATTTTAAATAAATTAATTTTCAGCCTTGAACAAATCAATAGAGGAGAACTCGACCAGCATAAAAATCAAGTACTCTCTCATGAGCAAATATTAAAATCAGGCGCAATCATATTTGAAGGCCACAATATACTTTTCAACATATACTCGCTCGCGTTAAGGATAGAATTAGATGCCCTAACGAACGCGTATAACAAACAGAATTACAGGAACCTGAAAACAATGATAGAAAACCACGCAGACCTACTGAGCCGGCCACAACAAATGACGATGTTCACCATATTGTCGAACTTTGCATCAAAACAATATCACCTTAGTAAAAACAGTGGAGAAGACCTAGAAGAAATGTTTGATATTTACAAGAAAAGAGAGGAGAGGGATTTATACGTAGAAAATGAGCAAATCTGTCCACTTGCATTCTCGAATGCTATAACAGTGTCCATACGTTGCAAAGAACAAGAATGGGCTAAAGAGTTTAAGAAAAAATATAGCAAGCTTCTCCCCAAAAATTTAAAGGCATTCATCATGGATCTTGCCAATGCAGAGTTGAATTCCAGTGACGAAGATTCTAAGTCCAAAAATGCAAAGTTTCAGGAAAGTCTCAACTTATTACTAAAAATTGATAGGAAGAAATTGGGGCATATGAAAAAAAAAGAGCGGTTATTTTGTAATCTAAAAATCCAAGAACTGGAAATTAAATTGCTATATGAATTGTTCTGTAGCGACCAGACACTCTATCGTCCTGCTTCTTACAAACTTAAAACACTTAAAAATTTTATTCACAATAAAAAAAAGTTAGCGGTATCCTACAAAAGATCTTATTTAAACTTTAAGAAAGTAGTAAAATACCTTTTGGATAGAAAGAAAGATAAAGCAAAAATTTTGGCATTCATCAAGGAGAAAGAGTATCTAGTTTCGAGGGAATGGCTCATGGAAAAAGTTCAAGATTACAAGTCCTTATCTTCCCAAAAAAAAGACCCGACCTAGGATAGGTTATTCCTCATAAACTTTCATAATTTTACTCAAAACAGGAGTCCACTCACACATTAAGCATTAAATATATGTAAGTGCACCCCTGTTTTGAATTAAGCTATACTTCGCTAGCCGGCTGCCATAAAATCACAATATCATCCTTGATTATGATATCTTCCATAAAGCCCCCCGACGATATTCCTCCCCCTGTAATACTACCACTTTTTGAATAATCAATTTTAGTTTTACTAAAAGAATTTAATTTCCTTCTTTTAAATTGCTCTGTCTTTCTCATTTTAATGAATTTTTAATAATTAATAAATGTTTATACTTTTGTGTTAAACCAACCGTCCTTACATTGTTATGCTAGTCATTTAAAATTGATAAAACAATGATGTCTTTAATGATAATTGTTGCCCGTTGCTTCCCTCCCTTGATATTGAGGTTTTCAGCACGGGTAATTTCAGACGAGTTAAAAAGATTAAGGTTTCTACTTTTAAATTGCTTTTTCATAATAAAACGATTAAGATTAAATGATAAAATAAATATTTACAGAATTGTTTTTGTTTATTTAACCTATTATCTCTCTTCGAAGAAAGCTTTTATACCAATTGTACATACACATTAATAATAGAATGAAAAAAGCATATGTTATCACCCACAGCCTATTTTTTTAATGCAATGGGGCTATTATTCCCGAAACAATCATATCCTGCCCAATAATATGGATGAGCGAACAATGATGAATTACACTTGCTTTGTGCTTCTTTTAGGTATTTCATTTCCGCATGCTGCAATGCTGCGCTTTTCGACATTCCTTTAGAAAGGTATTCATAAAAGTATCCCATTAATGAGGCACTTTCCTTATCATCTATAGCCCAATTTGTCACCACCACACTGGAAACACCAGCATGAATAAATGCCCCTCCTAAACTCAGCACTTCCTCTCCTTTTTGCCCCCATACTGAACTAGAATAACAAGTACTTAACACCACCATACCTGCACGAATAGGTAAATCAAAGATTTCGTAGTTATTTAAAACATGATCTCCACCACTATTTACAATTCCATTGTTACAATAAAGAAATGAAGTATCAATACAATTATGACCGTGTGTAGCAATATGATAAATATCATGTTCCTTACCCAAAAATTCTTTTCTAAGATTAGCCTTTGTAGCATAGCTTCCTTCATAACAATAGATGTCAAAAAAATTAACAATATGACATATTTCATCTCCAGTTCCAGGTAGCGGAGAATGCTCATCTTGACTTCGCGTTTTTTTCTCACAACTACTATATCCTGCATCTTCAGAGAAGGGGGCAAAAATAAGTACACTTAAAAAATCTATAGGCTGAATGCTCGCCATATCTAAACTTTTCAACACATGTCTTCCTGAAAAAAAATAATTAATGGGAAATTTATGGAGCAAGTAGGGCAACTGACCATAATGATAATTCGCGTTACCCGCAGAAACATCATCATCCTTGTATGGTTCTGTCAAAAGTAGTTTAAAGGATATATTATTTAATACGCCATCCGCAATGATGAATAATTCGGAAATGCATCCTTTTCGTTTTTTTATGGATGGCTCCAACAATCTTGTATATAATTCACGACTCGCATTATGGAAAGTCCAAAAACGATCTTCTAGGAATGAAGAATCTTTTTGAGGGTTCGTATAATGACTCACAAAAGTATCGATATGATTAAGAAATGTATCATCTTTGTTAATCGTTCTTACATCCACATTCTCCCTTGTAACTTCCAATATATGGATATTATTTTTTTCCTCGCGAAAGATCAATAACATTGTGCTATCGGACAACAACTTTTCTTGTATATCCGCCAATTCAGGAATAGAGATGTTATATTTGTGCTGATAATACTTGGGATAATTTGTTGCTAATTTTTGATTAAATAATCCCCAGCTAGAATCTTGTTTATAAAAATACTTTATACTTAATAAATTTTCTTCAATGCTAAATTTTTGATCTAAACTATACTTATCCATACAACTACAATACCCTTTTCTGATTTTCTTTTCTTCAAAAATCACACTATCGGGTACATCTGCAATTTCCTTTAGCTTACGATTCTGAAGTTCATCGTCAAGCACACTACTCGTATGAATATGCTTAAGAAATTCAATATTTCCCGTATGTTGCCACGCACGGATACCGAAGTTAAAAATATCATCATAAAATTCTTTTACACCTTTTCCAAAATCTATTTTTGCACTTGCACATATATAATCTTTTCGGATTTGCGAGATAAGATTTGAGGCAATAGCATAGTACCCAGATGCTTGGCTAGCGTCAATTTCTGCCCACGAATTCTGATAGCTTTTTTCTGCATATCTTCCTTTTAACTGGAAAGTCTCTAGCAAAACAAACTTATCTAAAATGATATGATCTACATTGGTAACCGAGAAATCCCCTACCGATTCCAATCCTAAAACATTGGCAAAAGCGGCCTTATCCAGATAAGCGCGCCCATTTTCGATATCATTCATCTTTAGGTAAGTCTCCCCTAAGGCATTATAAATTATAGCAAGGTCAGGGTGGCGTTTCTGTTGATCTTCTCCCTTTTGGGGCTTTTCATGTTTTTCAAAAATCCCTAATTTTATAGACAAGGATCGCTCGAAGTTACTTAATGCAGCTTTATACTTCCCTTCCCTTAGATAGAGTTTTCCCAACAAGTAAGCATATGTTGCAACCCCACTAGTATTATCTTGCTCACACGCTTGCAGTAAACTTATGGCATTGTTCAATGCATGATATGCACCATCAAAATTCCGTTGTTCTATATATACATCTGCCATATTAAAGTAGATTATAGCCACCTCCCGTTTATTCCTGTTCAAATCACAATTAAGATTCATCGCTTTGTTAAGCTCTTCCAATGCAGCCTCATACTTTTCCCTATTATACTTTCCCCAATCTTTGTATATCGTTCCCATATGCCGATGACAATGTGCGATCATTTGTCGGTTACGGATAGCCTTTTTCTTATAAATTTGCAGTGCTTTCTTTTGAAAAAATATAGCTTCTTGAAAATTTTTCTTTTTATTGTAAGCAAAACTCAAGTACCTATAATTATCAGCCATAGCATCAAGTCTTGGACGATACATATTTAGATTAACGTTTAAAGATCGTTTAAACAAAGTTAGAGCCCTCTCATAATATCCCTGCCCCAAACTTGTCAGCCCTCTATGGTGTAGATAATCCGCCTCATCTACTTCCCGATTTAATTTACTTTTAATACGAATATTATTCCACCGATCTTGATACATGCCAGCCATAACATAATCCTCATTTGCTAAATAAATTTCAGAGATATATTTATAGTTATTCATCACAAAGGGGTGTTGCTTTCCATACTTTCTCCTCCACAATCTATGTGCTTCTTCCAAATACTCTAAAGCAATATCATACTGAACAATGTCCTTATATATTAATCCAAGCTTGTTGTATGTCCCTATAACTTTATAATGTTGTTTCCCCAAATGCTTTTTCCCAATTTTTAAAGCCTGCTTAAAATTGTCAATGGCTTCTTCGTACTTTTCTTCTTGCCAAAAGATATTCCCTACATTATTATGATTGTCCAACATATCCATAACCGTTACCTGCCCCAAACGTTGTGTAATACTGAAAGCTTCATTATAATTTTCATGTGCCTTCTCAAGGTCTCCTTCATCAGCATAAATCTTTCCTAAAAACTTATAATTCCTAACAATATTATCACTATTAACATCGTATATTTTCTCATGGAGATTAACAGTACTATCCATATATGAAATCGCCTTCTCCAATTGCTCGTCTACATAATGAACAAGCCCTAAAAGGAAAAAGGTCTCGGCTATTTCAACGGCATACATACTTTGAATATCTTGATTTAAACTCAATATTCCCTCGCAAATAGAAGTAGCCCATTTCTTATCCATATTTTTATATGCTGATATTGCGGCTTTATTAGCACACTGTATAAATCGTTGAACTTCTCCTTTTTCTTTAAAGATTTCGGCAGCAGTCAAATAGTAATTTATGGAACTATCTCGTTCAAATGATTCATCATAAAAAACGGCTTTCGTATAATACTGATTTGCCAACAGAGTATCTACTTCTTGCGAAAAAGCAAACGACACCGATATGATGACTAAATTTGTAGAAAGCAATAAACATTTCATAATATTATTTTTGTTGTGTAAAAAAAATGGCCTACATTTGTAAATATATACTTACCCTCTGTTTTCTTCCATAAAAATAATGCTTCTTCGCAACAAATATCCTAATCTCAAAAAAATTATTGTACATAAAAATAGGGTGAATTCATAAGGTAATAAACACCTAATTAGGTAGCACAGCATTAAAAAAAGAGATAATTACACATAAAAAGAGATAAAAAAGTGTGTAAAATATCATCTAAATTCACATCCTCCCTCCCTCCATCACATCTATTCCTAATAGTATTTCTAAATCAAATTTTGTAATATTGCACAAAGGCTAGTTAATTTCATGAAACTGTAACAACATTAAATCGTCTATT
>JAHDGC010000253.1:7052-9064 GCA_020627865.1 Saprospiraceae bacterium
GAACTATAACAATGAAAACCCCCGTAATCATCCTCATTCAAAAAGCGACCATGCATCCGAACCAAACGACAAGGATAAAAAAGTAAATGGGGAAAAACTTAATGCGCCAAAGTCGAATTTGGATAATGGAAATGGGAGCAAAAATCAACAAGAAAATGAGGAAAATATTCATCAATCTTCAAAACTAGAATTAAAAACAGGCAATGAATTTATCAACAAAAAAAATAAAGCAAAAAATATGTGTCCCCCAAAACCACACCCAGATCACAAATATATACAGGCACTTGCCAGTAATGATAAAAAATTAATACAAGAGATTCTCCTCAAATTTAAACGCAAAGTTATTCAACACATCAAACGCTTAGGGGGTAATCAGGCAGATGCAGAAGATGCATTTCAGGATGCTTTAATGGACATTTTCAAGCAAGCTATAAAACCGGATTTTGTATTGACCTGTACTTTTTTCTACTATATTAAAATTATCGCTAAAAGAAGATGGATTGAACGCATCGGAGTAGATAACCGTGAAAAAGAGTATATCAATAGTCAAGAAAAAATACTCATTGAGCTTGAACTTTTCCCCAATGATTACATGGATCATTTAGAATATGCAAGAAAAGAACTATGCCCAGATTGCCAGAAAATCTTGCACCTTTATTATCATGATGATTGGTGCCATGAAGCCATAGCAGAAGAAATGGGTTATACCATTCAGTTTGTAAAACAAAAATTACTTAGATGTCGAAAAAAATTAAAAAAATTGCTTCAATCTCGATTGTAAGTGATAACAACTTTAATTATGGGGCTATTATAATAATGTAAAACTTATCATAGCCTCCGATAAAGATAAAGTTTCGAGTCCCTTCGCCATCTAGACAATATTATGCTCTTGAGAGCAGTTAAAAGAACCAACCATTATATACACCCAGTAAAATTTACAATTATGGATACTATCAACAGTAAAACTTCCGATTTGATCGATGATTATGTCAAAGGGAAGTTAACAGGAAAAAGACTCCGACATTTTGAACAAAACTTAATGAAAAAACCTGACGTTGCTGAGGAAGTAAAATTCCGAAAAGGTATTATTCAGATATCCCATCGACAAAAAAGGGTACAACAATTTAAATCACTACTAGAAAAAATAGAAAATGAAATTTCAGACAATGAACGAGACAAACCGATAAATCAAATAGATACACTGATAGCATCACCAGTAAAAGTAAGATCACTAAAATCCAAAACAAACAGACTCCGTCATGCTTCCGCCGCCGCAATTGCATTGCTAATAGCAAGCTGTTCTTTACTAGGTTATGGGTTTCTCCAACAAAAAGAAAAAGCCTACAACCTTTCTGCCATTGCAGCCGAAAATGAAGGATTGAAAAAAAATACAGCTTTTGTAACACAAGAAAATGAAACCTTAAAAAAGCAAGTCCATCAAATTAATGAAAGTATGATGCTACTGGAGAATGATTTTACCAGTACCAAACAAAAAGTAAACAAACTTGAAAATGAAATATCGTTCCACGAGAACAACACCCAAACATTAAAGAAAACCATTAGGATATTACAAAACAAATCCAACCAACTGGAACTCCTGAATAATGGCCTAGTTTTAGAGAAGGAGCAACTTGCCATTCAACTGCGGGAATACAAACACAATAATTACAATCCAGCATTGATTGCACTTGCTGATGATTATCTTAATCTAGATATAACCGATCAATATTTCGCTACTAGTACAACCAGATCGGAACAGGAAAAAGACAATTACAATAGAGATGGTATTGAAGCTTTCCGAAACCAAGATTACAAACAAGCTCTTGAATATTTTGAATCATCTGCAAAGCTTCCCAATGTACCTGACCTAGTCTCAGTATACTATACAGGATTATGCTGTCTCGATCCATCCATTAATCTGGCGGATAAAGCCATCAGCAGTTTGGAACTTGTAAAAAAACAAGAGCCTAATATCATAAACTTCGCTCGATGGTACCTGGCTTTAGCCTATC
>JAHDGC010000254.1 GCA_020627865.1 Saprospiraceae bacterium
CTGGAAAATGATTATTACAGGAAACTGTATATCGCGCATGTAAAAACAATACTGAAAGACAATTTTTCAAACGGCGACTACAAGAAAAAAGCGACAGAGATTCAGCGTGCCATTGATTTTTATGTAAAGGGTGATGAAAATAAACTGTATCCGTATGAAGATTTTAAGAAAAATATGAACCAAACCGTTGCGGTAGGGAAATCAAAAATTGTCGGGTTAACGGAGTTAATGGATGAGCGCGTTAAATTCTTAGAAGCGCATCCATTGTTACAAAAACAAGCGCCCGTAATCACGGAGGCAAGGCATACCCGCAGGGAGAAAAGTAATTGGATCAGTTGCCGGGTAGATGCAGCTTCATCCGTATTGTTATTTTATCGTAAGGCCGCGCATGGTGCATTTTCCAAAGTAAAAATGCATGATGATGGTGAGCACAACGATGGGGCTGCCGGAGATGGGGTTTATGGAGCCGAAATCAAGATGGAATCCGGTATTCATTATTATATTTCTGCAGAAAATGACAAGACACTCAGCCTGTCTCCCGAGCGGGCGAGTTTTGAATTTCATAAAATCCGGTAGGGGCGTAGTGCATTGCGCCTCCACAAATTATCTATCATCATCACTATGGAAAAATAATTATTAGGATAATTGTTATATGTGGTATTAAAATTTGGATTATCTGATAATTCTCATTAATTTCACTATCAATTTAGTGAGCGGGGGAAGTTCTATTGAATTTGGGACATTTCATACTATAAAAACTGCAGCCATGATAAATGCTATTATTGTTGAAGACGAAAAAAGTAGCCGGAACAATCTTAAGAATTTACTGGCCATGTACTGTAAGGATGTTACGGTTACAGGAGAGGCAGGGACGATAGAAGAAGGTGTCGCATTGCTAAAAGCAAAGTCAGAACAAACGGATGTTGCTTTTTTGGATATTAATCTTCCCGATGGCCTAGTCTTTCAACTCCTCAATCAATTTGAAGAAAAAAACTTTGATATTATATTCGTAACGGCTTACGATAAATTCGCCATGCAGGCCTGTGAATATTCTTGTATCGGCTATATCACCAAGCCTATTGATCCTGAAAAATTAGAGTCTGCAGTAAGCAGAATCCGGACTAGAAAAAATCCGCAAACCAATATGCGGTATGATGTTTTTAAAAGTTTCTATGGCAAAAACCCGTATTCTAAACCTAAAATCTGTATCCCATACAATGATGAGGTTTTTCTAGTGCCGGTTTCCGAAATTATCCGGCTCCAATCCGAAGATAATTATACCCACTTTTTTCTGAAGGATGGTAGAAAACTCACCGCATCGAAAACCATTAAATCCTTCGAAAAGCCCCTCGAAAATTACAGCTTCCTCCGTATTCACCGCAGCCATATCATCAATATGAACCACATCGAAAAATATGTTCGTGGAGAAGGTGGTTCTGTTGTTATGGAAGGCGGTGCTCAGATCGAAGTTTCTAGAAGAAAAAGAGCGGCCTTCTTGGAGAAATTACGCATGCTTCAGGAAGAATTTAAATTAAATTTTAATTAATATTATTAAATTAGATTTAATATCCTTATTTTTGAAAATCAATGTTTCTCAGGTCAAGTTTTCTTAAATCGTTATTACTACAATCTAACTATTGTAACATATCCGATTAACCAGTATTTTTTAGCATAATTTAATTAACTTATATAAACCTATTGGTGCATAATGAACCATGTACTGACGTATAAATATTTTTTATTGTATAATATTGGTAATATTTTTGTAATAACATTTATAATTATTATCCCAAATAGTTGATTATGAAAAATTGTTTACTCTTTTTCTGCATGTTTATGCTTTTCATTGTAACAAGCGTGAATAGCCAGAACCCCTTTAATCCCAACGCTATAGTTGGAAAGAAACTCTTCATAGACCATCATTCCCTTCAGTCTGAGCGATTCTCTGAATTTGATAAGTTTACACATGGCTTTGAGTTAGCCTATGTGAGGAATATCAGTCGGTTTATCAATATTGGTTTTCCTTTAAAAGTGGGTGTCATTAATTTACCCCCAGATGAAACCGGAAATACGAATATTGATAACAACTTAACGATGCTTGGACTTGATGGCGTTGTGCAACTGCAATGGTGGCGCAAGAAAAACTTCATTGTGCCCTATGCTGTGGCCGGTGTAGGTTTTTCTATGGAAGATTTTGAAAAAACAAATTTTGAAGTTCCAATGGGCTTGGGTATCAATGCTCGGCTGTTTCCTAACATTTATCTTAACGTACAATCGGAATTTCGCTATGCTATGGCAGAGAACAGAAGTAATTTCCATCATGGAATTGGCCTGATGTACTTATTGGGTAAGACAGATTCTGACGGGCTAGAAGATGCCAAGGATTTGTTGGCGGAAGATCTTCAACCAGATGCCGACGGTGATGGTATTCCGGATGATGCCGATGTGTGCCCTGATATTGCTGGACTGGCTGTTTTCTTGGGCTGCCCAGATACGGATAGCGACGGTATTGCGGATAAAGACGATGATTGCCCTGAAGAAGCTGGTTCTCCCGTGACGGGTGGTTGCCCGGATACCGATGGTGATGGTGTCGCGGATACGGAAGATGAATGCCCGGAGGAAGTGGGTTCGCTTGCGCACAAAGGTTGTCCACTTGAAATAGCGGATAGCACCGGCATGCTGGAAGGTGGGCCAGATAATGATGGCGATGGTGTGCCTAATGCGGAGGATGAATGTCCAGATGCGGCAGGTTCTGTAAGAGGTTGCCCGGATACGGATGCGGATGGTGTGCCAGATAAGGATGATGCTTGTCCACAGCTCGCGGGGAAAGTGGAATTGCGAGGTTGCCTAGATTCAGATGGTGATGGGATTATTGATTCAGAAGATCGTTGCTCTACCATTGCGGGTGTGCCTTCTAATGGCGGTTGCCCAGAGTCGGCTTCAAGCGTTACTACGGAAACCCGAGCAACATTGGAGAGTGCCATGCATATGGTACAGTTTAATTTTGCAAGCGCTACGCTTAAAAATGAGTCTTATCCGATCTTGGATCAAATTGCCGATATAGTGTTGAGTTATCCAGATCATTACCTGAATATTACGGGTCATACCGATGATGTCGGTTCGGAAAGAAATAATTTTAAACTGTCTGTTAAAAGAGCACAAGCTTGCCATGATTATTTGATGAGTAGGGGAATTGCCAAGCATCGTTTGAGCTATGGTGGTTATGGAGAGGCTAGTCCGATTACGGATAATGATACCGAAGAGGGCAGGGCGATGAATAGGCGTACAGAGTTTATTTTGTATAAGCGATAAAATTAGTCGTGTATTTACTTCGAATAAAAACCGTAGAACCGCAATGCATTGCGGTTCTACGGTTTTTGTTTAGTATCAAAAGATTTTCTAGGGTAGTTCAAAATCGCCGTCTAATTCTCACAAACAAATCATCAATCAACTCTTCTGCCATATCCTCATCTGATTCCAGCTCTTCCTCTGAATTTCGTTCCCCAGCAGGAACGGCCCTTTCATCTCCATAAACTCTCCTGATCTCCGCTTTATCCTGAATGGTCTCCGAAAAATTGCGGTCTTCAAAATCACAATTTCGGGTAGCGGCATCGACATATAGCCCAGCATCTATCCGAGCTGTTTTATAGTAGGTAACCCGAGCAACGGTTGCTGTCACGGTTTCATAAATAGGTTCTTCTGTTGTTCGGCCAGCAGTATCGACAACGGTTTCGTAGCCAGTGATTACACGATCTGCGTAATCCATCTGATCTGATGATTCTTCAATATTAAAATAAATATCTTGGAACACAATCTCTATGTTGCAATCAACATTGGGACTGGGTTCCTCTACCCGAATATCCTTAAAGGTTGAACTTTCATAACTCAGTTTTCGAAACTCATTCTTAATTTCCCACTCATACTGGTGGAACCGAGTATCCAAAACAATATTATAATAGACTTTTCCCAGTTCGACAGCCTCCTCCTGCATCGGACTAAGTTGATTTTCGTCCCCACCATAATAGATGGCCTTGTCAAAATCTCGGTAAGCTTCCTGTGCAAATTTTTTCAGTCCAGTATTATGCGACTTTTCCAGATTTTCTTGACCATAGATGATGTATTCTTTTATAAGCATTTGCCCCAGTTGTTCTTTTTTATTGTTATAAAAATCCAGTTCGACATCCAATGCATCTGGGAGTAGCTCGAAAACTTTTTCATTGCGTTCCACTAACGTTTCGTAAACTTCATACGCTTGTTCCCAATCTTCAATATAAGGAGATTTGCCGAGTGTATCAGCTTGGACGATGGCCGTTTTATTCAACTCATTTAATGATCGGGTCAGGATCGCCTTATCCTCTTTGGTTGCCTTTCCCTTTTTCAGTTTTTTGAAGGTTTGTTTGAACGCTGATTCGTAGTTGCCTTTGTTAAATGTTTTTTGTGGGCTGGAACAGGCAGCAATGGTAAGGGTAATTAAAATTAGCTTGAGTAATATTTTCATATGAGAATTTGTTAGTTGCAAAAGTACGGCATGGTAAAAGTATGTTTAATTCGCATTTGGTTTGGTGATTCTAAATAACGGAAAATTTATGAAGTGTGCAAGTTTTAAAGGGAAAAACAGAGGCGGGATGCTAGGAGGGAAGGTTGTTTTGTTGCATTTTTTATTGGAGCATATATTTTTTAGGTTTTTATAACATAGTGTGCCCTGTGAAATAATTTAAAATGCAAACTTTTTAGTATTTTTTGAGACCTGTACTTTATTTTATATCCCTTGCACCAAAAAGCAACAGTTGAACATCTTCTATATTGAATGGAAACAAGTTCAAAAAAACTGTTCACTAAAAATTGAAAAGATGAAGTATCTCCTTACGTTTTCTTTCCTCATCCTAACAATGTGCTATAATGTCATTCAGGCACAACGAACCTGTGGCACAGCTGCCCCATATTTTGAATTGCCGGAAACGGCCAAAGGTAATTTCTCCCTAACGGCAACAAGCGCAGACGTCCAAATCTCTGGTGTTATAGCAGGAGTGGAACTTACCCAGTTTTATGAAAACAAGGGTAAAGAAACGATAGAAGCTACTTATGTTTTTCCGGCTTCGGATCAGGCTGCCATTCATGCTTTAGAAATGAAAATTGGGAAGCGAACCATCGAGGCGCAAATAGAAGAAAAAAACAAAGCTCGGAAGGATTACGAAAAGGCGAAATCAGATGGGCGGACGGCTGCATTATTGGAGCAACATCGCCCGAATGTCTTCCAGATGAATGTGGCCAATATCTTGCCGGGCGATAAAATAGAGGTAAGGGTACTTTATTCGGAGTTGCTTGTGCCAGAAGAAAGCATTTATGAATTTGTATTGCCCAAATCGGTAGGGCCACGTTTCAGGGGAGAAGATATGAATGCGAAATCTGACGACTGGGCTGCTCGAACCAATGAAGAAGGCCGTGATGAAAAGTTACCCCAAATGGATATTTCGGTTTGTGTGGATGCTGGCATGCCGATACAAAATATAACGAGTCCTTCCCATCAGATCGCGGTGTCGGGAAAAGGAGATTCAAAGATCATTACACCAGATGAAAAAAATCCGGGCAACAAAACGGATGATTTTATCCTGCGCTATGCCCTCAAAGGAAAACAAATCCAGCAAGGCCTTTTGTTGTACGAAGGGGCGCACGAAAATTTTTTCTTGATGATGATGCAGGCTCCGGAGCGCATAAAAAATGAAGATATTCCGCCTCGGGAATACATTTTCTTGATGGATGTTTCCGGTTCTATGCGGGGTTTCCCGCTGGATGTTTCTAAAAAATTATTGAAGAATCTGGTGGGAAATTTAAGGCCAATTGATAAGTTTAATATCACATTCTTTGCAGGTGGTACGAATACACTGGCAGAGGAATCGCTTGCTGCAACAAAAGAAAATTTGGATAAAGCAATTACTATGTTAGAATCTAGAAGTGGCGGTGGGGGTACCCGTATGTTGAATGCTTTTCATTCCGCAATGAGCAAGCCAAAAGGAACGGGCGTCTCCAGAAGTTTCGTGATTCTGACAGATGGTTTCGTGTCTGTGGAAAAAGATTGTTATGAATACATTAGGAATAATCTGGGACAGGCGAACTTTTTTGCTTTTGGAATTGGTTCAAGGGTGAACCGCCATCTTATCAATGGTATCGCAAGGGCAGGAGCAGGGGAGGCTTTTGTTGTGAGTGAAAAAGAGTTGGCCGAAGAAAAGGCGGAACTGTTTCGTAAGTATATTCAAACACCCGTTTTGACGAATATCAAAGTTGCTTTTGATGGTGTGGAAGCCTATGATATTAGTCCAAGAAATATTCCGGATTTGATGGCAGAACGACCGATTATTGTATATGGAAAATACAAGGGCAAGCCTGTTGGTAAAGTTAATGTTAGCGGAAATAAAGGGAGAAAGGTTTTTAATCAAAAAATGGATTTTAATTACAAGTACGCGGTTTCAAAATATGAAAATCTTGCACAACTTTGGGCCAGAAATGAAGTGAAAGAATTGGGCGATTATAAAAAGCTGAGCAGGAGTAGGCGAGATTCCAATCTTATGCGCAAAATAACAGATCTGGGTTTGATGTATAATATCATGACGGATTACACTTCCTTTATTGCTATTGATAGCGAAATCAGGAATACCACTATAGGAAATGCTGCTATCATAAAAGAGGAGGAGCAGGAGTCAGCGACGGCATTTACAAAGACACAATCGTTTGCCACTGCTACAAGTAAGTATCCTTCATATGGTCTTAGGAGTAAAAAAAGGAAGGCGTCTGTAGATGGTGTGGAATTAGCAAAAGAAGTTGAAATTGCACCGCCAAGAACAGCGGAACCGCCTCCACGACCAATGTCATTATCCGTACCAGCGTCATCTTCACCGCCACCACCACCTCCTCCTCCGGAACCAGAAGTGGAAGAAATTTTTAGGGTGGTGGAAGAAATGCCTCGTTTCCCCGGTTGTGAAGAAAAGACTATGGTCAAGGACAAAGCAGATTGTGCACAGCAAAAATTGTTAGCATTTATTTATGATAATATTCGCTATCCAGCAAGCATAAAAGAACACGGTATTACCGGAACATCAGTCGTAAGTTTTGTGGTAAAAAAAGATGGCAGCATTGATGAGATCAGGATCATGAGAAGTGTTCATGAAGAAATGAATAAGGAAATCATCAGACTCATAAAAATGATGCCCAAGTGGATTCCGGGAAGACAACGCGGCAAAGCAGTTGATGTAGCATATAATTTACCAGTTAGAATAAAGGTAGACTAATACAATGAGTCCCGTCGGCCTGCCTGTTCCTGCGGATACGCAGGCAGGGACGACATATCGTTGCCCTGTCTGCGTGGCTTGCCAGGCAGGCAGAAACGTAAGTGTCTGGAACGTTTGTAAAGAAAAATGAAAGAGAATATATTGGTTTAAATGGTAAACGGCCTGTTGGAAATATTCCGACAGGCCGTAAGTTTATTGTTTTTGAATAATGCTTTTTAAGTTAACGCCGCGCCCCATCCAACTGCAAGGGTAACACAACCATCTGATCTTCCCGTAGCAAACTAATCTCAACTTCATCCCCACTTTTGTATTCCTCCAAGGCCAAAATCAAATCATTATTGGATTCAATTTTATACGCATCTATAGAAACGATAATATCTCCGAGTTGTAGATTGCCTCGTCTATCGTAATAAGTTGGACGTACACCAGCAGCATCGGCTGCACCTCCTTCTACAACATCAATGACCAAAGCTCCCTTCGTGCCAAGGCGTTTCATCACGTGGGGAGAAGCCAGCTCGACACCCAGCGTTGGCCGGTTCACCTTTCCATACTGGATCAAATCCGGTATAATCCAATTAACCACATCTACAGGGATAGAGAAGCCAATACCCGCCGATGCACCTGATGGACTATAAATAGCAGTGTTGACACCAATTAATTTTCCAGAAGAATTCAACAAAGGGCCACCAGAGTTCCCAGGATTAATCGCAGCATCGGTCTGGATACCGCCTCGAATCGGAATACCCGCCACCGACTGAATTTCCCGATCCAAAGCGGAAATGATTCCGGTCGTCAAGGTTTGATCCAGTCCAAAAGGGTTGCCGATAGCATAAACAGATTGGCCTACGATCAGGTCTTCTGACGAACCTCTCGGAATCGGTAACAATGTATTGGCAGGGGCTTCTATTTTTAAAACAGCGAGGTCTTTTTCTGGAGCCACCCCAACTTTTGTCGCATACCAAGTGCTTTGATCTGCCAAGGTAACTTGCGCGCGATCTGCTCCCTGAATAACATGGTAGTTGGTTACGATATGGCCTTGTTTGTCCCAAACAAAACCAGAGCCGGTTCCATGTGGGACTTCCGTAATATTCCGGGTATAATAATTCCGGCGGACATTGGAAGTGGTGATATAAGCTACACTAGGTGCTGCATTCTCGAAAAGCCGTATGGTATGGTTTTCTTCGGGGCGTAAATTGCCTTGCCCCATGGGGCTACGGTTAACTGCTGGGGAGTTGTTTTCGTCCGCAGCTACTTTGATGACTTTATGTGGTGGTGCTTCTGGTAGTGCTTGTTCCTCCCCGTTCCACATCGTCCCAAGAAAGAAAATGCCACCAAGCAACAGTAGTCCAAGAATTGTTTTTAATGCTTTCATTACTTTTTTGATTTAAAATAAGGTGAATTTTTTTGTTCTAAAACGAATAATCTCCATACAAAATTATGAAATCATCCCGAAAGAAGATTTTAACGAAATGTTAAAAGCAATAATTGTCGATATGAATGTATGTATATAAAAAAAGCTCATTCTTTTTTGCAAAAGAATAAGCCATAAATATTTTCTATGTAGCGTCGTAATGCCTACGACATCTCTGTAATTACAATATTTTATTGTTATAATTATTCCAGACCCTATAGCAATCGCATGGCATAAACCAAGTAGGTTAAGGAAAATGGCAAGGCAACCCAAAACCATTCTGGGATAAAGATCAGGAGGGCTATCATAATTGCAGTAGAAACCAGAAATAAAATCCAATGCATTCCGGTCG
>JAHDGC010000994.1 GCA_020627865.1 Saprospiraceae bacterium
GCAACGATTTTTTTTGCCTGATTCTTCTCTTTTACCTGAACAACAACATCTTTAATGGATTCTGAATATTGTTGAATCTCTTGTTCTATTTCTCCTAATTCTATACGAACTCCCCTGATTTTGACCTGATGATCTATCCGTCCTAAGAATTCGATATTCCCATCCGGCAGCCATCGCACTGAGTCCCCTGTTCTATAAAGCCGGTTATCTGCTTTTGGAAGAAACGGATCAGGGATAAATTTTTCTTTCGTTAATTCCGGGCGATTCAAGTACCCTCTAGCCACCTGAACCCCTCCTATCAACAATTCTCCTACAACACCATGCGGTTGTATTTTTTGCCACTCATTAACTATATATAGCTGAACATTAGCAGCAGGTTTTCCGATACTAACCAATTTGCTTGTGTCTTCTTTGCGCAAAGCGATTGAGCTAACATCTATAGCCGCTTCTGTGGGGCCATACAAGTTATGGAGTTCCGTATGTTTTAAATTTCTCTTGAAGTTCTCCGCCATGGCAGGCGGCAATGCTTCACCGCTACATACTACATGGTTCAAGCTCCCACATTGTTTTGGCTTTACCACCTCCAAAAACATGCTTAACATTGAAGGAACAAAATGTATAATGGTAATTTGTTCCGTAAAAATCAACTCTTGGATATAGATTGGATCTTTATGTCCTTCTGGAGCAGCAAAGACCAACTTACACCCCGTTATCAATGGCATTATTAATTCCCACACCGAAACATCAAAGGTATATGGTGTCTTCTGCAAAATTATAGCATCAAGATTGATTTTCATATCATCACGCATCCAGAGCAATCGGTTTATTAAACCCGAATGTTCATTCAGCACTCCTTTAGGATTTCCAGTTGTTCCTGATGTATATATTGCATAAGCAAGATGGTTCGGTTTTATATCAACCCGAAGGCTTTCGGTAGAATATTCTTCATAGTCGAAAGTTTCTAAATTAATAGCTTTCTGCCCCGAAAACAAGGATGAAAACTTCGTATTCGTCAACACACAATTGGCTCCAATATCCTGCAATATAAAATCAATTCGCTTTTGAGGATACGTAGGGTCGATCGGTACATAGGCTCCTCCCGCTTTCAAAATACCCAAAATACCAATCAGCATCTCCAATGACCGATCTATGCAAATCGGCACGAGGTTTTCAGTACGAATTCCCTGCTGCTGTAAAAATTGTGCAACTTGACTAGAGCAGCGATCCAGAGTCTTTATACTTAGTTCTTTATCTCCATAAACGGCAACTATCTTATCTCGACTCGCTAAGGCCTGCCTTCTAAATAAATCCAGAACAGTGATGTCTTTAGGATACGGAACAGAGGTATCATTATATGAGTTTAATGATGCTTTTTCTGATTCCGTTAAAAAATCTATCAAGCCTATTTCCAATTCTGGCGTCAATAACATTTGTCTTAACAGATTTTCAAAATGCG
>JAHDGC010000255.1 GCA_020627865.1 Saprospiraceae bacterium
TTTTGGAATCCTGCTGTTGATTCTAGGTGTTTTCAGTTATGAAATCATCAACGAATTTTAAACGCAGCTACAAATCAAAAGAAGGCTTTCACGGAAATACTGTGAAAGCCTTCTTCTTGTAGAATTAGAGCAAGTCTAAAGTTTACCAATGGGGACGAGTCTGGCTTCTGTCAATGAGTGCTAGCGAACGATCTAAAATCTAACAGCGTAGCGATCTAAAAATGAGCAACGCGAATGATCTATTGAACTCCCTCATACATCTGCTCCACCTGCTCCAACGAAAACCGTCCAATCAACCCCGTCTGAAAGGAATATTCCTTGTCTCCCTTGATCTTAAAATGTCGAAAATCATAATTCACATTCGTAGAATCAATTTGCTTCTCAAAAATAAAACCTGTATCCTCTTCCTTTATAATCTTGGAAAAGAAACGCCCCGCCTTTACCTCGTCTAACTTTTGTTTTTTCAATTTCGCAAGGTCTTTTTGTTGACTATCCGTCGCAAAAATCTGTACAAAATAGTCCGTCCCTTTTTTTATCGTAATATCCTTCTGTACGATCAAGTCCATCACTTTTACGGTCGGACTATCCGGAGCCTTCACCGTAATCGGCAAACCATATTCCAGCAAATCAACAGGCTGCCAACCTGCTTTCTTGTCTTGCGTACAAGAAAACATCACCAAAAGAAATACTGGCAGGATGTATTTTTTCATCATCATCGGTTATAAGTTTTAATAGGCACATTCGATTTTATCCACCACAGAGAAGTGCATCGAATGGTATGTTTGAAATTTAGAAACAGCCACAAATGTACTACTTTTAGATTGGAAACTATGCCGTTTCTTTGGAAAAAAAACGCTTGGATGGCATGCTGATTACTTTGGAAGCTTGTTTAACAGTTTCCTTGCTTGTTTTGCATAAGTACTTTCTTGCTTTGTGATATTATGGAGTACGGTGCGACAATATGCAATATCATTTTTTCTTAAATAAGTCAATGCAATATACCAGTCTGGTTTATCTTTTGCCTCACCAATTAACGCTTGTCTTTTCAAGCCCGTGAAAGTTTTCATGGCGGCTCTATATTGACGTGTTTCCAGTTCTGCAATTCCTTTTGCCATAAGGACATCAATATCATCAGGCTTGTCTTCTACATAAGCATTGCTCAATGTTAGTACGGTTTCATATGTTTTATTCTGGAAGGCAAGTGCTATTTGAGCACGCTGCGTTTGTGTGGCTTCTCCAGGTTTTGTGTTGGGGAAAATATCCTCGTATTGTGCATATGTTTCGTATAGTCGCTCGTGTTTGTTGGCTAAACTAGCGTAAGAGTAGGTTGCGAGTATTAGTAAAAACACTGGCGGCAAAAGCTAGTGGTTTGAGATAGCTGGTCTTTTGTGTCTCAGGTGTATGGACACTTTTTCCTGCGGCGTTGGTTTCCCGCTGTCTTCCTCGGAGGTCCCGTGCTGCTGCCCGTTTCGCTTGGCTAACCTTTCTCCTGTCTTCGTGCGATACTTTTTTTACCCGTTTCGTATCCGCTCTTAAATGAGTTTCAATTTGGGCAAACGTTTTCCCTTTCAATTGACCTGTGTATGGATCAATTTTTTCAATTTTTTCAAATTCCTTATTCTCCATCATAAAATACTTTGTGGATTGGGGCGGATTGTTTTTGTTTTACTTTTTGGGGATTTGTATTTGGGCTGTTGATTCTTTGTGGGGAATTAATAGTTAGATAGTGATGGGGCTAACATATATTTGGCATAAAGTTAACATTTAGATTATAAATTGCAAAATGTTTTTTGTTTTGGCTCTTATAAAACATTAGGTGGATGACAAATGGTGCCGGAACTACGTCCCTTTTTACTAGCTCCAGAGGCTTGTCCGGCTGAAAGACGGGAGCGATACCATTTGTAGTAGTAGTGACAAAACAAATTTTAAGCCTGCCTGGCGACCTGCCTGACAAGTCACGCAGACAGGGCCACGCAGACAGGGTGCAGAGCACCGTCCCCCTAGTTGTTATTAAGAGCCATAAAATATTTTCGGCGAAATCTATGTTTTTACGCATAGATTCCGCCCGAGACACAATTATTGTGGATTGGTTTTTGTATAGGAAATAAGGCTAATATTGTATGGAAAAAGAACCTGAGCCAACCGTAAACAAGTTTACCCTTTTGATTGTTTTACCTAAAATTTTTTACCATCCCGAGAATTATACTGTGCAATTTAATTCATGAAGGAGCTTAGCCAAAAGCCGTAGAAAGTAGCGGTCAATTGAAAATTGACCGATAAAATCAAGAGAATCAAGGGAATCAAATAAACCTGCCTTCCAAGGAACGCAGGTAGGTCCTTCAGACATTCACGAAAATTGTCAAAGAATCATTAATAATAAGCTTTTAAAAATGTAAATTTGCAGCAGTTTTAATGATGTTTGGAATTTTATTCCAACATTTTATTGGTATAGAAATTAATTACTTCTTTTTTACTTTTTACTTTGGCCTCTTGACTTGTGCCTAAAAAGCCTAACTCTTAAAAAAGCAGATCATGTCTAATTTTACCCATGAAGATTATTTCGTAAACCGGCATATTGGGGTTAGTCCCGAAGAAAAGCAGGAAATGCTAGACGTTATCGGTTGCGATAATCTGGATCAATTGATTGACCAAACCATCCCGGCAACCATCCGGCAGCGGAGAAAACTCGATATTCCGGAAGCCCAATCCGAATTTGCATTCCTGAAAGAATTAAAGGGAACTGCACGGATGAATAAGGTCTACAAATCTTATATCGGCCAAGGGTTTTATGGTACGATTACGCCTTCGGTTTTGCTTCGGAATATTTTCCAGAATCCAGGTTGGTATACGCAATATACGCCTTATCAGGCGGAGATCAGCCAAGGTCGTTTGGAGGCCTTACTGAATTTCCAGACGATGCTCAGCGACCTGACGGGATTACCAATTGCTAATGCTTCTCTTTTAGACGAGGGGACGGCTGCGGCAGAGGGGATGGCGATGTTCCATACTATTTATAATAAGAAAAATAAAAAGAATCCGTCTCATACTATTTTCGTAGACGACAATATTTTTGATCATACTTTGGATGTGCTCCAAACGAGGGCGGAACCGCTCGGGATTACCATAAAAAAAGCGGATCATAAAACCTACAAGGCGGATGGTTCTTGTTTTGCGGTCTTGGTGCAATATCCGGGGGCAAATGGTGCGGTTGAAAATTTTAAAAAGCTAGCAGAAAAGGCGAAAAAGACAGGAGCTTATGTGATCGTGGTAGCGGATTTGTTGAGCCTTACCTTATTGACACCGCCGGGCGAGTGGGGCGCGGATGCTGTAGTTGGAAACTCCCAGCGATTCGGTGTACCCATGGGATTTGGTGGTCCACATGCAGCTTTCTTCACCACAAAAGAAGATTTCAAAAGGCAAATTCCGGGGCGGATTATCGGGATGAGTATCGACAGCCAGAATAAGCCTGCCTTGCGGATGGCTTTACAAACTCGCGAACAACACATTCGCCGGGAAAAGGCGACTTCCAATATCTGTACCGCACAAGCATTGTTAGCGATTATGGCCGGAATGTATGCGGTTTATCATGGCGCAAAAGGCCTTTGGGGGATTGCCAACCGGACGCACCTGCTTTGCCGAACTTTGGACGAGCAATTGAGGAAATTGGGCTATAGCCAAACAAATAAAAACTATTTCGATACCTTGGCCATTGCCTTGACCAAAACGGAGTTGAAGAAAGTAAAGCAATTGGCCAACAAGGCAAGAGTCAATTTCTTTTATACCAAAGATGGTCTGCAAATTAGTGTGGACGAAACGACTTCACTAGCAGATATTGAAGTCCTCATCGGTTTATTTGCTGTAGCTAAAGGAGCAAAGATGCCGACGAAAATCAAGGTCGCTAAGAAGCATAAAATAACAAATAGTTTACAAAGAACTTCCGATTTCTTGACGCATCCGGTTTTCAATAGTCTTCATTCGGAAACCAAGATGATGCGCTACATCAAGCAGTTGGAAAACAAAGACCTTTCGCTCATGCATGCCATGATCCCGCTGGGTTCTTGCACCATGAAGCTGAATGCTGCCACGCAACTTTTTCCCGTAAGCTGGCATGAATTTGCAAATATCCATCCTTTTGCACCAGCCACGCAGACAAAAGGTTACCAAAAAGTATTTGAAGAACTCGAACAATATCTTTGCGAAATTACCGGCTTTGCGGCTTGTTCCCTTCAACCGAATTCTGGCGCACAAGGCGAGTATGCGGGGTTGTTGACCATTCGGGCTTATCACAAATCTCGTAATGAAGACCATCGAAATATTGCCCTGATTCCTTCTTCGGCACATGGCACCAATCCTGCTAGTGCAGTTATGGCTGGAATGAAAGTGATCGTTGTGGCAACAGATGAACAAGGCAACATTAATGTGGAAGATTTGAAAGACAAGGCCGAAGAACACAAGGACAATTTGTCTTGCCTGATGGTTACTTATCCTTCTACGCATGGCGTTTTTGAAACTAGTATCAAGGATATTTGTAAAATTATCCACAAGCATGGCGGAAAAGTTTATATGGATGGTGCGAATATGAACGCGCAAGTTGGGTTGACGAGTCCGGGTGCTATTCTTGCGGATGTCTGTCACCTTAATTTGCATAAAACGTTCAGCATTCCGCATGGTGGCGGTGGGCCAGGCATGGGGCCAATTTGTGTGAACGAAAGCCTTGCGCCTTTCTTGCCGGGACATTCTTACAGAAAGACAGGAGGCAAACAGGCCATTCCTGCCGTTTCTTCTGCGCCTTGGGGGAGTGCAAGCATATTGTTAATTTCTTATGCTTACATTCGCCTTCTAGGTCGAGAAGGAGTGACCAATGCAACGAAATATGCCATTTTAAATGCCAATTATATCAAGGCCAGATTAGCGGATGCTTACCAGGTTTTATATACTGGCGCATCGGGTTGTGTCGCACATGAGTTGATTGTGGATTTGCGTCCCTTCAAGGCATTTGCGAGTGCGGAAGATGTCGCCAAGCGTTTGATGGATTACGGTTTCCATGCGCCAACCTTATCCTTTCCTGTCGCTGGAACGATTATGATAGAGCCAACGGAAAGTGAAAGCAAGGAGGAGCTGGATCGTTTTTGTGATGCGATGTTATCCATCAAGGAAGAGATTGATGTTATTGCTCGTGGAGAGGCTGAACAAGATGCAAACGTATTGTGTAATGCCCCGCATACCCTGGAGCAATTGACCGCGACGGAATGGCCTTTTCCATATTCAAGGGAGGAGGCGGCTTGGCCATTGCCTTACCTGAGAATGGGGCATAAATTCTGGCCATCCGTTAATCGGGTGAATAATGGGCATGGGGATCGGAACTTGATCTGTACTTGTCCGCCGATGGAAAGTTATGTGGAGGAAGAGGTGGATTAAAATATCTTTTCTAAACTTGGGCTACAGCTTCAAGCTTTAGCCCAAGTTTAGAAAAATTCAAAACAAAACATAAAACATGATAATTGTAACAGGTGCACTAGGATTCATTGGTAGTTGTTTGGTTAAAAAACTAAACAACGAAGGCTACCATGATATAATGGTAGTAGATGATTTTTATAAAGATCATAAGGAAATTAATTTAAGTGAAAAACAAATTCGGGAGTGGTATCACCGAAATATTTTCATGAATTGGTTTGAAGGGAAAGCCAAGTTCGTAGATTTTGTTTTTCATATGGGGGCGAGGACGGACACGACGGAGCCATCCTCAACTGTTTTTGAGGAACTAAATCTGGAGTACAGCAAGGCCATCTGGAATATTTGTGCGGAGAAAAATGTCCCCTTGATTTATGCTTCTAGTGCGGCTACATATGGTTTGGGCGAGCAAGGTTTTAAGGACGATCATGAATTGGTGAAAAAATTGAAACCTTTAAATGCTTATGGCAAATCTAAAAATGATTTTGATTCATGGGTGCTTTCGCAAAAGGAAACGCCGCCATTCTGGGCAGGATTGAAATTCTTTAACGTCTATGGCCCGAATGAATACCATAAAGGCAGGATGGCCTCCGTTATTTTCCATACGGTCAATCAAATCAAGGCAACGGGAGAAATGAAGCTGTTCAAATCCCATAAAAAAAATATTATTGACGGAGAACAAAAACGAGATTTTGTTTATGTAAAAGATGTTTTAGATGTGTGCTGGTTTTTGTTCCAAAACCAAAAAAATTCCGGATTGTATAATGTCGGCACAGGGCAAGCAAGAACTTTCCTTGATTTAACTGAAAATACTTTTAAAGCCTTGGGACGGAAAAGCAACATCAGTTTTATGGATACTCCAAAAGACATCCGTAAAAATTATCAATACTTTACCGAAGCAGATATGACGAAGTTACGAGCTGCTGGGTACAACAATACTTTTACTTCATTGGAAGATGGTATTTCGGATTATGTTGGTAGCTATTTATCGGGTAAGCGGAAGTATTATTAATGTGGTTTTTTGAGGATTATAAGGGGGCGTTTTTCACATTCAAATCTATCCCATCATAAAATCCTAAATCTTTGTCGACCAATAATTTTGTCAACAAGGCAATCTGTCCGGTATGGTAGGAGTAATGTTCTACTACATGGATAATAATGCCAATGCCATCCAGTTCAAAGCCCTGCACGATTCTTTTTCGTAACAATTCTTCTTCGGGAAGATTGCTGATAACGGCCATTGCCTTATCGGCGGTGGAACGCATCTTTTTGGCCAATGTGGGGATATCTGCATCCCATTGGGTACTGAACTCCAAATCCCTTTGCCGGGTATCTTCTTCTTGCGCAAGGGCGGACAAGATATATTGTGTGATGTTTCCGCAGAGGTGCAGGATCAAGTTGGCAATACTATTAGATGATTCATTCGGTTTTTGGCAAGCCTGTGCGATTGTCAGCATGTTCAAGCACTTTTCGATTCGCTCTGTGCTTTCATCCATCCTAAAAATTGCCTGTGTCTTGAATGATGCGTTTAATGATTTTTCTTGCATGGTATTGAAAATTAAATCTTATACTTTTGGAGTACATAGGTATATAGTAAAAACAAATGAGTTTTGTAGGATGAATGGTTGTTTTTTTTATATTTTATTTTGTTTGCATGTATTTGTGACATTCAATTGTGTTATTTTCCCCCTATTTTAATGTTGCGTTTTTTGTAGGAAAAATATTTTTCAATGGTAAGTAATTGTGTCTTGGTGAAGAAAAATAATGCTGTAATACGTATGAAATGGGCAGAAAATTGCAATTTACTTACGAAAATTTTCTTCAAGAGGGTGTGTAAAAAAGACAATTTGATGTATGGTTTTTGTTAAGTAATGATGATTTTGTTCAGCAAATAATTTACATATGGCATTTTAATTCGCTTTATCTGTGCAAAAATACTGCTGTTCGAAAAATAAATTTTTTTTCATAACATAAAAGACTTATCTTTAATACGAAATAGGTGTACAGCTTGATCTTGAACTACGCTCAATGAGTTTAACATAGCTGAATATCATATTTTGAGATAGATTAACACATTGTTTTATTTTTTTAGTATAAACACTAACCACTCTCTATTTGATTTGAAAAACTGAGATTTTTAAAGCGGTTTTTAGGATCAATAAATTAAGTACTAGAATCAAGTCTTTCGATTGAAATGTTTTTCAACGAAAGTGGGAACTTTTGCCCTGAAAAAATATTACATAATTTGCTGTTCATATAGCAACAAAATCTATACATTTTCGTTTTGTTGTAGAGCGCATGTTTTGATTATTATAAGCAGTATTTTAAAATAAAAGCAGCCTTGCTATTGATTTTTTTGTAATCAAACTGTAAATGATTTTATGATTTAAGGTGTTATAAAGTGTTGTACTTTGTAATAATATTACTGTATTGTTTTTTGTAATCTTAAGGAAAAAATATTTTAAAGTATAGTAACTTGTTTGTGAAATCATAATTATGGAAATCTACAGATCTTAATTTTAGGCAGTGGTGAATGTCAGATTTTGATTGGTAGCATTTCATTTGAGATAGATTACCCCAAATATTGAATAATAGAAGCTATTTGTACGATAAATTATAACATTTTATACACAGAGAGCTTGACAAAAGAGGACAAGGCCAAATCTTTATACACTCCGTAGTGCGGTTGGGTAAGGGTGGCGTATGTCTTGAATTTGTGTCTGCTTGAAGAGGAGCAGATTACTATTTTTTAATGTACACAGAATCTTTGACCATGAATAAGAAATATGTAGATCAACTTGTGATTGATCTAGAAGAAGCAAAGAGGAGCCTGCCTGCGGTATCTCCTTTTTGTAACGCTAAAAAAATGGACGATGAAGAGATGTGGCTAGGTAGTATTGCGCCAGAAGGTAATGTTAGAAAAATTTCTGAATGGACAGGTATTGATAAAAAAGAGTTTCCCCCGTATGGTCAATTGACACCATCGCAAATGAGGCGGTTGGTGGATGCTATAGAATCATTATGGGGTGCCTATAACTGGAATCATGATCTTGATGTAGATTTACCGGTTCATATTTCATATCAATTGCTTACGCTTTTCTGGGATGAACCTGTTCAATACTCACTCGATGCTGGTTTTGACATTACTTTTTGTCGGGGAAGACGTTCTAGTTGTTGGCTAAAAGAGTGGTGTATGTGTAAGGATTCTCCATATGATGATCTCCCTGAAATAAAACCAAATCGTTCTAATCATCGTGAAGAAGGAGAGGATCATCGCCATGTTTGATTTGCTAAGAATTGATCGGTGAAAGCTTGTACTTTGCGAAAATATAAACGAATTATGCTTCGTAAGCATATTACTGTGTAAGTGTGTTGCTAAAGAAAGTATGTTGTTTTATTATTCTATGATGATCTCGGATGTTTCCAGTGTGTTGCTCCAATTCCCTGCTCCATCCTGAATGCAGATTAAAATGTCGTGCTTTCCTGCTCATTATCTGAATCCACAAGAATCGTGCTTCCTAAGATAATTACTTACGATGTTTCTTTAAAGTAAGTTTTTAAACAATGCTACACTA
>JAHDGC010000256.1 GCA_020627865.1 Saprospiraceae bacterium
GTAAACAAAGTTCTTGATAAGAATGAGTCCTGTAGGGACGACATGTCATTGCCAGGGATAAAATCTCTGGAACGTTTGCAGAGAAAAATTAAAACTTTTAAAATTGAAAAGATGAAAAAGATCAGTACAATACTTATTTGCTTTTTGGTATGCGCACAACTCCAGGCACAAGAAAAAGCCAAAAAGAGTCCCTTAATTCAGTTTAGCCCGAAGCTCACAAAACTGGTTAAGAAATTTTCCATTAGTGCAACAGCAAGCACCCATAGTTTTAGCTTTGCGGAAACCCGAAAATTACAACTTAAGGATCTAAAAGCTATAGATTTGGGAGAGCTGACCCTGGCCTACAAGTGGAATGACCGTATTTCTTTTGGTATAAGCGCCATGAGTACCCTGAGTAATCGCAATAGTGGATACTTCAATGCCGAAAATGAATTGATCTCCTTTTGCTATGATGACGATGATGATGATTACGAAGACGACGAGTATGAAGAAGATGACGATGATTTATATGAAGATGATGATGACCATGAAGACGATGATTATGATGACGACGACCATGATGAATGTGATGATGACGATTTTGAACTCGGACAAAATTTAATGGGTACAGTTACTGTAAAACTTTCGGACAAGCTCCCGTTTTTCGTTCAAGCATCAGGCGGGTATTCCTTTTCATCAAATGCGCCGGCCTATAGTGCTAAAATAGGATACAGCCAGAAGCTATTTGCAGGCTTTGGTCTTGCGGCAGGTATTCGCTTTAGTGATGTATTGTATAAAAAACCGGAAAATGCTATTCGAATGACGGCCTCCAGTGGATTAAAAGCCGAATTAGGGCTGAACTGGAATTTCTAATTGCCTGATTTCCTAGTCTGCCTTTCAAGGTGCCCATGCAGGTAACGAGTAGGCGGAAGGAATCAGCAAAACGATCAAGCATTTATAAAATAAACCATTAGGGGACAGCAGCTAAAAACTGCGTCCCCTAATTTTTTTCGAAAGATTAAGGGACAGGCAGGTTTTCACACCGCTTGCGGTATATATCAACCATTAAGGCATTAAGAGGCATTAAGAAAAAAAAACGAGCTAAGGCTCGTTTAGCTTAATGAACCTTAACTTCTTAATGGTTTAAGAATACTGATGCCTAAATTTGAATTTTATTCCCTTTTTTTTCATATATAAAAAATCAGGTTTTATTTTAGGTAAATGGCACTTTTAAAAAGATTTATGTATGGTTTTAAATCAAAGTAAAATACCAACTCCAGCACATCAAAAAAAAAGCAACAATCTCACTATTCCACCGTACAACAAATAAACAGAACCGCCCAACAACCGCTACAGTAACCGTTTGTCCCCTACGAGTACCCACGCCAAGGAAAAAATATACCGAAACCTTTATGGAAGCGCCGCAACGAAAACTATAAAAACCTTGCATTTAAATCTTTGCTTTGTTTTTAATTCCTTACCTTCGTTGCTAAATAGCTATTTATTAGTATTAATTTGACAGTTACATCAGTTTAGAACGCACAAAATGTATTTTCCTTTCGTTCTTATTATGATGCATAGCTAAGGTTACACACACGGATTGTTCATATCCCTAGGAACGATTTACGCATACTATGTATAACAAAAGCTTTCCGCTTAATTCTGACCAATAGCAAACATTAGAGATATTATTTGGATTTTTATACATTAAATGTTATACTACGCTACGTCCATTTCATTTAATGTTCATCATATAAAATAAATGTTTTAGGCTTGAATGTGCTTGCTACCGAAGCATCGGATGTTTCGGGGTGGAAATCGTCTGGCCTATATTTTTTAATTAAATTTTTCATTATGGCAAAATCAAAAGAAACCTTCAGTAAAAAAGAAAGAGAAAAGAAAAAGCTGAAGAAAAGAAGGGAAAAGGCCGAGCGGAGACAGCAAAGAAAAGCGAATCCCTCAGAGAGCAAAAGTACCGACACGTTCATGTATGTGGATGAATTCGGGAATCTGACACCGACTCCTCCAGATCCATCCAAAAGGATTAAGATAAAGGCAGAGGATATCCACGTCAGCACTCCGAAACAAGGAACCCTAGTTGCGGAAGATCCCATTAGAAAAGGTACGGTAAAGTTTTTCAACGAAGAAAAAGGCTATGGTTTTATCATTGACAAGGATACCCAAGATAGCATCTTCGTGCACGCCGCTGGCCTTGTAGACACCATTACCGGCAATGACCGGGTTACTTTTGAACTTGAAATGGGACCAAAGGGGCCAAACGCCGTTGCGGTTAGATTGGCTCGTTAATGTTCGGTTTGCAATATTAGTGTTAGGCGTAATGGTGATATTGCAATGTATCTGAATAATCCCAGATCAGAAAAACATGATTTATGAAAATCAGGAATGTATTTTCTATGTTTCCCACACGGGTGAAATTGGAAATCTTACCGAGTTCGTTCTCCTCAACAATCGAAGAGGATACCAACAGTAAACTTAATTGGGTAATATACCGATAGGGAGTAGCATGATTTTAAAATAATTATTCTCTATCGGTATACTCAGCTATTGGGTTGCCTTGCTGAACTTTTCCCGCCAAAAATATGTATATTCCATAGCACAGCCCACAAAATCCCTTCATTTTTTCCCGCTTCCCTACAATTCTTGCCAATTTGGACTGATTTTGGCTTTATCGTTAAATTAAGTATATATATATACCGCAAGCAGTGTAAAAGGTGATTGGTTTCGCTCTTTCTTGGTTTTTAATCGTTAAATCCATTTCTAAGTAGCCAGTCTTTCATAAAGTGAATATGAAAAATCACTTTTTATCCTATTCAAAGTGTAAATATATACTAATTTATATCCAACTCCTCCCCACATGATACAGACATTTCACTAAGACAGACACCTTATTTCTCCCCCAGCTAAAACCCCGTTTAAATTGAGAAATCCAAATTTATGATGCACGTCATTAAATTCATGTTGCTATGCCTGTGCTTATCTCCGATTTTGTCCTTTGGTCAAACCGAAAAAAACACTCGGAAACTTAGTATCCAAGATGCTAGGGAGGTGGCTTTCCAAAAAGCGAGAAAGGCTAAGGAGTTAAAAGAACAGGGGGTAGATCTTTCCACCGAAACGGTACAATCTGAACTGGAAAAAATTGAGGAAATGCCTGTCATGGCCCATCGAGCAGAAACAAGCAAACGATCCTCATCGACCAAACGAAAGGTAATTGATGTAACATCAGATTCCTCAAAGAAAAAAACGTATCCGGATAACTCTCCGGCAGAAATCTTAAATAGTGTTGGTAAAAAAGATGTTGTTGAAAATGAACCCCGGACAATCCGGCAGGAGCCTGTTCGAAGACAACAGACGGAACCAATAATGAATCGGACAGAACAACGGACTACAGTTACAACAGCTGAACCCAACAATTCTACCGTGGCTCCAACAACAAGAACTCCAAGCCCAACGGAAATTATGGATAATTTTGAGCGGTCAACAACATCCGATCCCAATCCGGAACCTACACCAAAAACAACGGATACCTTACCAGAAAAATCTGATACAGGTTATCAACCGGAAATAGATACCGAAACCCATGTCATCAACCAAAGAGAACCGGAAGAACCGCCCAAACGATCCCGAACGTATACAACAATAGAATCCAATCCGGATCAGCGTGTTCCCCGAACATCTTTGGAAACGTATAAATCCGATGATACCGCTCCTAGTTTTACCCAAGAAGATTATGAAAGTCAAGCCCGAGAAATTCGGGATGAGATGGTTAATATTCGGGAAAATTCTACGGCCGCTCTTCAGGATATAGAGCTGCGCAAGCAGGTAGAGCAGCTCTATGTTTCGGAATTGGGCAACTTGCGAAGGGAGGAAGAACATCGCCAACAGAGTTACGCGATGGCAGAAGCCCGCCTTGCGGAATTGGTCAAGCAACGGCAGGAGGAAGAAGCTCGCCTTGCGGAGTTGCAGCGGGTAAGAACCTTGAAGCAAGTCCGGCAACAGTCTACTAATGAAGTGTTGGAAAAAACAGGGGAGGAAAGAAAATCGGCTGAGGCAGACATTGCTAAACTCGAAAAAGAAAACGAGGCAGAAACTGCCAGACAAGAAACCCTTGCCAAAGAAAACGCAGTATTAAAAAGATTGGCGAAAGAACGCAAGGCAGAGGAAGACCGTTTAACAGATCTGGAACAACAAAAGGAAATCGAAATGGCCAAGCAAGAAGCTGAAGAAAAACTGCTGGCCGAAATGGAAATAGAGATCGCGGCAGAAGAAGCGCGCATTGCCGAATTGCGTAAGCAAACGGAAGCTGAAGAAATCAGGCAGAAGACAATGGAGGAAGAAAGATTGCGCTTGGAAAAACTAGAGGAAGAACGGATTGCCGAAGAGGAAAAATTAGCGCAATTGGAATTGGCTGCTGTTGAGGAAGAAGCTCGCCAAAAAGCACTGGCGCAAGAAAGGGTCAAAAGGACAGAACTGGAACGCCAGCGCCAAAGGGAAGAGACCTTGCTGGCCGCATTGGAAAGGGCAAGACAGGATGAAGAAGAACGACAAAAAGCCATAGCGGAAGAAAAAGCGAAGATTGCGGAATTGGAAGAGCAGAGAAAAGAGGAAGAGGCAAAGTTGGCCAAACTCAGGCAACAACAGGAAGAAGAGGCCACACTCCAAAAAGCATTGGAGGAGAAGCAAGCCTTATTGGATAAATACGAGGCAGAGCGTATCGCGGAAGAGGGGCGCATTGCCAATCTTGAAATCACCCAACGGGCAGAAGAAGAACGGCTAAAAGCTGCCGCAGAAGAGCAGGCACGCATTGATGAGCTGGCCTTGCAAAGACAAGCGGAAGAAGCCAGATTGTCCGAAATGAAAAGAGTTGGAGAAGAGGAACTTGCTCGTCAGAAAGCTGAGGCCGAAGCGGAAAAGTTGCGCCTCGAAGAAGAATTGCGAAAGCAAGAACTAAAGGCGAAGATGGCAGCAGAAGAGAGGAAAAGAGCGACAGAACGGGAGGAAGATGAATCACGCATTGCGAAACTTTCCGAATTGCAAAATGAAGAAAAGGCGAGATTGGCAGAAATGAAGCGCATTCAAAAAGAAGGGAAAGCCCGCTTGAAACAAATTAAAAAAGAAGAAAGTAAACTGGCCAAACTCAAAAAACAATTGGAAAAAGAACAGGCTCGTCTCCAAGAATTTGAACAGAAAAAAAGAGAGGAAGAAAGCCGCTTGAAAGCGCAGGAAGCAGAACTGCGCATGTTGCAGGAAAAGAACTTGGAGGAGAAAAAATCTGAATCTTTCGGAACAATTCAAGAAATGCATCAGGATGCGATTCCGCCAGATCCAATCTCGGAGATGGTTTCTGAAATGGAAACGGGAACAGTAGATCGGATCACAACAAGGGAAATAGAAGATTTTGAAACGGAAGAAGATTTCGATGTCGGTTTTGAGGAAGAGCGGGAAACTGTAGAAGGAACAAAGGTGGCATCTGTTCCTGTGCAGGAGGAGACCATTCCTTTCGGGGAGCGGGCGGAATATCCGGCCATTATTGTTCCGGGACCGGATGAATCTAAGGTGTATTATGAGGTTGAGGAGTCAACTAAGATTGAGGAACACCATAACATGGAGGAGGCAGTAGAAGATGTCGTTTCTGAAAGCCGAACAGCAGTAGAAGATTTTACAACAGAAGAAGCGGTAGGGGAGACCACATTTGAAGAAGAATCATTTGAAGAGCAGGATTTTGGTGAAGTACTAGAAGAAGTACAGGAAGAAATAGAATATGTTTCTATTGATGAAGACCAAAGAGAATTTATCATCACGGAAAATGGTGAGGAGTATATTCTTGTAGAGGAAGAGGTTTATGTAGATGAACCCGTTTCGGAAGAAAGCTCAGAAACACCAACGGAGGTTTTTGAATATGTCGAGCAAAGTGAAGTGGATGATGTCTACAAGCCGATGATGTTGGAAAGCTACAATTTTAGTGTGGATAATTACAAAGGAAAAGTTGTCGTGATGAATTTCTGGTTTGCAGAATGTAAAATGTGTATCCAAGAAATTCCGAAATTGAATAAACTTGTAGAAAAATACGGTTCCGAAAATATCGTCTTTCTTGGCCTGAGTACCAACATGCCAGAGAAGGCCTTGGCCATATCAGAACGGGAAAAATTCTTGTACCAGATTGTCCCGATGGCGAAACCAATTGCAGAAAAATATTGGGTGTATGCTTATCCGACGCATTTTGTTTTTGATACGGAAGGAAATCGGGTAGCATCGTTCACGGGGAATGCACCGAAAGTAGTTGAGGAGTTGGAGCAGGCGATTGTGGAAGAGTTGGAGAAATAATGTTCAAAATGACGTAGCGTCGTAATGCTTAGTAAATGAAAAAGAATAAGTTCCACCACAGATGGCACGGACAAACACAGATTTACTGTGGTTTTGGTGGAATTTATTTTTTACACTTCACTTATGATGTTCTCGTAATTTTTTTGTTATAAAATTAGAAACACCGTTTATCTGGAATTGGATAAACGGTGTTTTTTGTGAATCCTTCCAAGGCTCACAGCATAAAAACAAAACTCAGCTCTGTCTCTTCCCCTTCCTTTATGGCGGCATCCTCCCTTTGGACGAGGGTCAACCAGTTTACTTGGATAAACAAGCTATCTGTAGTCGGTTCAAAGAAGGTCGTTTCGCCTAGCGGATTCGTCAATTTACTGGCAAAGCTGTTGGTACCATTATTTCGATCTTCCCTTGTCGGGTATGCCGTAACATTGGCCTCGGAGACACAAACCAAATCGTTACAATTGGGATCGGCCATATCGTTACAGGATTTCACGATGACCTTGAGTGCCGTTATCGTTTCTTCGGGGATTTCTTCCATAACAGGCTCCTCTTCTTTCTGGCAAGCAAAAAACAGGAGCATTACAAAAAGGCTAAGGTTAATTTTTCTCATAATTTTTTTACCAAAAATAATAAAATTATGAGAAACTCATACGATCTTCTTTGATGTTTTGTAGGGATATGAAAGAAAAGCAATACTAGATGTATTAAAACTCATCATCAAAACCTTCATCCTCTTCCCCTTCATCCTGATCTTCAGCAATAGGGCCTTCATTAATTCTTACACTATCTGTTTCCTCGCCTGTTTCTTCCCCAAATTCATCATCAAAACCTTCGTCTTCTTCCTCATCCCCGAAAAGATCATCTCCAAAACTTTCATCTTCTTGGAATCCAGGGGTTTGAGGGTTGAGTGCCGAATTGTCTATTCCTTGATAAACATACTGACTGCAATCCAGCTCAATACCAATATCTCCTCTTGGAATGGTAAATCGCGCTTTTTTATCATAATCAATATCCGGATCGTTCTCCACTTTTTGTAAAAACTTGGCATAATAAGGCCTCGCCATTTTGGCTCCGATACCATCATGCAAGCTTAGGAACCTGATCCAGCGATCCTCACCACCAACCCAAGTTCCCACAACAAGATCGGGCGTGATGCCCATAAACCAACCATCTACATAATCATTGGTGGTTCCCGTCTTTCCGCCCACTTGGCTCACAATCTTATTGAAGCCAGGTAAACCCTGATTCATCACTTGCCGCAACATGGATAGCATCACGTAGTTGATATTCGGGTTCAAGGCCGTTCGATCTTCGGGCATTTGCTGGTAGATGAGGTGGCCATTTTTATCTTCGATTTTAGTAATAAAAATAGGCTTGTTGTAGCGGCCATTATTCGCAAAAGCAGTATAAGCTCCCGTCATTTCCATAACCGTAAGATCCGTTGCTCCTAAGCAAATAGAAGGTTGGCGTGGCACACGGAAAGTACCGTTGCCCCGTTTTCTGTTTCTGTCCAAGCCCATATTATGCACCAGTGTCCTGACAGGTTCCGTATCTCCAAGTTGCTTCATCAGGTAAACGGAAACCGTATTTTTAGACCATTGCAGTCCTTTGATTAGGGTAAACTCCTGCCCGCTATATTGTCCATCAGCATTGTTCGGTGTCCAATCATCTTGCAGGCCAAAGTTGCCTTCTCCCCGGTGGATAGTATGCGCTACATCGAGTACTTTATAACAAGGGGAAAATCCCTGTTCTGCGATAGCCGTCGCATAAATAAATGGTTTAAAAGTGGAACCCACTTGCCGCTCGGAAGTGGCGTGATCATACTTGAAGTATTTGTGATTGATACCCCCAACCCAAGCCTTGACATGACCGGTTGAAGGGTCTACAGCAATGGAACCCAATTGCAAGAACATCCGGTGATATTTGATGGAATCGAAAGGCGTCATCACGGTATCTTTTTCCATCTCATCATTGTAAGCAAAAACCCGCATGGAGACCGGTTTTTCAAATGATTCTTTCACCGCATCTTGGAGGTCTGCCCATTTGGTCTTCAAGGCTTTCCAACTATCGGATTTCAGCATTTTGCGGTACTTTATTGCTCGGGGAGACTCTATGATTTTTTTGGAAACGAGCTGTGCGATAGTACCGCTTTCTTCTTCTTCTCTTAGCAATCTTTCAATATCAATATCTCGCATGTTATAATCAAAATCCTTATTCAACTGGGCAATAGGTTTGTCCAGATAATTCTTACGCATCGTTTCATATCGTTCCGAACTTCTGATGAGTTTGACCAGTGCATTTTGACGGACTTCGATGTTTTTTTCCTGTTCTTCTAATTCTTCAGGATCAATAATCAGGGGATCGCGATATGTCCAAGGGTCTTTCTTTTTCCAAACTTTCCAGAATTTTTTCTGCAAGGTTTTCATGTGTTCCAACATGGCTTCCTCGGCATGCGCCTGCATTTGAGGGTCAAGTGTCGTATAGATTCTTATACCATCCTTGTAGATATTGTACTTGCTGCCGTCCGGTTTGCTGTTTTCCTCTCTGGCCAAAATCTCCTTGATATTTTCGCCAAGTTTCATCCTGAAATATGGCGCAGGGCCTTCGGAATGAGTATTCCTTTTGAAGTTGGACATATCAAGGGACTGTACCCGCAAGTGGTCATATTCATCTTGGGTGATGGTGCCATATTTTACCATTTGCTT
>JAHDGC010000257.1:0-998 GCA_020627865.1 Saprospiraceae bacterium
GATCGAGACCCATTTATTTTTAAGCGAACCCAAAAAATTTTTAAGCGAAGCCGTTTTATTTTTGATTAGTGCTCATTTATTTTTAAGCTGACCCCAAAAATTTTAAGGCGAAGCCGTTCTATTTTTGATCGAGACTCATTTATTTTAAAGCAAGCCCAAAAAATTTTTAAGCCTTGACAAATTCCTTATATTTGCCAGAAAGAAAATTATGGAATTCAAGGTTAATAAAACAGCAGCAGAATGGAAGGCCATATTATCGCCTGAAGCCTATCATGTTCTACGGGAAAAAGGAACCGAGCGTGCATTTACCGGCACCTACACGGATACGGAAACCCCGGGAGAATATCATTGTGGTGCCTGCGATTTCCCCCTTTTCAGCTCTACCCAAAAATACCACTCCGGTTGTGGCTGGCCAAGTTTTTGGGGAGAACTCGAATCTTCAAATATCTTACAAGTTCCGGATAATAAATTCGGCATGCGTCGAACCGAACTTATCTGCTCTAACTGTGGTAGCCACTTAGGCCATATTTTTAATGACGGCCCTCCCCCTAGTGGAAAAAGATATTGTATCAATTCTGTCTCGCTCAAATTTTATCCAAAAAAAGTAAAATGAAAATTCATACCCTCGATCTCAACTTTTGTAATGTAAGCAAAAATATTGCGGCCTTTCTAGTAGAAACCACTGAAGGCATCGTGCTCTTAGAAACCGGCCCTTATGCTACTTTTCCAACCTTATGTAATGAAATAAAGAAGCTGGGTTTCTCTCCGGATGATATTGCCCATGTTTTTCTGACCCACATTCACTTGGATCATGCAGGAGCGGCGTGGGCTTTTGCAGATAAAGGAGCTATATGTGCACCCTAGCGGTAAAAAGCATTTGGTTGATCCTTCCCGACTGATGGAATCTGCCCGTAGGATTTACAAGGATACAATGGATAGCCTTTGGGGGGAAATGAAAGCCATCCCGGAAGCACAGATATATGTTCCAGAAGATGGAG
>JAHDGC010000257.1:1016-9022 GCA_020627865.1 Saprospiraceae bacterium
ACGAGTTGGTTTACACCTGGGCATGCAGTTCACCATATTGCTTGGCAGATTGAAAAGGCCATTATCTGTGGAGATGTAGCGGGCGCTAAAATATTCGGAGAACCAGCCGTCGTGCCCCCTTGTCCTCCTCCCGATATCCATATTGAAGACTGGAAAGACTCCATCGCAAAACTTAGGGCATTACAACCAGAGGTGCTTTACCTAACTCATTTTGGAGCCGAAAGTAATATTGACCAGCATTTTGATCAACTCATTCATATATTGGATGATTGGGCACAGTGGATAAAACCTTATTGGGAAAAGGATACCGCTCCCGATACCATAATTTCTGATTTTATGGCCTATACCAAGGAACAATTGACCAATAGTGGAGTTAGTACAACCGGAATTGAGAAATATAACCTTGCCAATCCTGCTTGGATGAGCGTTTATGGATTAATGCGGTATTGGAAGAAAAAGGCGGAGAGAGAACAGCAGACGCATTAAATGGCAGGGAAAAACTTTTTGGCCAATCCAAAAGCTTTTTTAACAGCTTTTACCTCAGGTAAAAATTGCTCTTCCTCTTGCATACACTTTTGCTCTACTTTGGCAATCTCCGAAGTATTCACTTCAACAGAGTTCAAGTAAAGAAAAGCACAAAGGCTCATTAATGTGATAAAAATAAAGAGAAAACGATAATCTTTTTTCTTTTCCATGATTTGGGGATTCTAAATCAAAATTAGTTTTTACAGCTTAATAATCTTGCACCATACATTATAAGACAATAATGAAACATGATGGTTGCATAATATACTCTATTTTAACGAAAAAAGATAGTCTTTCGTATAAAAAAAGAGCTGAGTGGTCTAATATATAATGCCACTCAGCTCTCTTATGTTACCTATTTCAGTGTAATATTATTCGACTATTAATTTCTGAGTAGAAATTTTATCCCCTGTATTAATTTGAACGAGGTAAACACCGGCTGGATAATTTTGAACATTTACATTAAAATTATACGACCCAGCAGCTTGAGATTCTTTCACCACACTAGTCATTTCTTGCCCCATGATATTCATCACGGATACCTCAACTTCTTCCTTGTCTGTTAGCGTGTAGGCAATATTAACCTGATCAACAGCAGGGTTTGGATAAACATTAAAGGCAATTTTTTCTGGTTGGAGCACATCTACACCAGAGACGATATCGGCCTTATCAATACCTACATAATAGATTAGATTAAGCTCAATAGGATCTTCATCACCTGATAAAGACTGTCCAGGACGACCATCCTGCATATAAATGATGTGCAATTTGTCATCTACTTCTCTCACGGTAGAAGGATATACCGTTTCAACAGATTGCAAATACCCAGGATCGTTATACTCTTCATAAGTATCTTCGTTAACAACATCGTATGGCTCACTCCAAGTTGCACCACCATCCAAAGAGTGGATGACACTAATATGGCGGATATTTTGATCATCTATCGCGCTACAAAGGTTATCCTGCAAAGCAGCGTAGGTCACATACATGATACCATCCGTCCCTAGAGAAAACATGGGGAAAGAAGTCAAGTTGGTTAGGTTATAGACCCCTTCACCTTCGGGACAAAGGGTAAAAATACTATCGGTCGTATCATTTGGATCCAAAATCAAGTCACCAATCATTACTTGCTCATTATCTGGCATATCAGAGTTCCAGTATAAAATACCACTCCATCCTGTATAGAAAGTTTGTAAATCATCTGTAAAATCTATATCAGAATAGTAGTATTCTCCAAAAGCAGCATGCACTTTACCATCTGGGTCTACGATGATTGTTCCGGAATTATCCGTAGAACGAACCGCCATAGAATCAGTAAGAGATGGTTCATCTCCTCCAGCAGGCCCATCAAGATCAATGGTAATATCATCAAGGGTATACCCTACGGCAGAATCATATTTATCAAGCGGATGATCTAAGACAATTCTTCTTGTCCAGTTATCTCCAGCATCATTAGAAATATAAACTTCTGTATTTCCCCAATCATTCCAAAGACCAAACGCTACCGTACCATTATCATTCGCATCTATAGAATACGCATCGGCTGGCATATCTATATAGTTGGTACTATCCAAACCAGGGATAGTTTCCCAAGTCTTGTCCCAAGTAAGCCCGCCATCCTGAGAACGGAAATAAAGCAAATGCCCATCAACACCATTGTACTCCACACCACCATTAGCAACAGGAGTTGTAAGTCCAATCATGTGTACCGTATTTCCAGAAGTTGCCAAGCGCATCCATAATGCTCCAACTTCAAAATCATCCAAGTTTTGGCTATCCCATAGCCCTGCTGGTGTATTAGCTGCTCCAGTCAAAACATGTGGATTCAAAGTACTGGTTTCGGACAAGAATACGTGAGAAGCAATGATTTCATTACCATCATCAAAGACTCCCAAGTTAGGCCATCCTGTACGGGTAGTTTCAAGGCGCTCCAATGGTGCACCATTCCAGCCACCATCCCAGTGATTATAGCCCGTTCCACGATCATCAAAAGAAACAGCCTGAATCTGGGACATCGTCCAAGTGGCAGAAAGTTGCCCACCTGGATGCTGTGCCAAACGACGACACATAGTGGTATTCACTTGAAGGTCGTAGAAAGTAGAACCGATTGGAATCGCCTCTTCTGTTGTACGATTGCTTGCTTGCTCGGCAGTGTATTGAATTGCCCCTGCCTCTGCAAAATTTATATTAGATACATCTTTGCCATTAAAGGTAGCCTCTACTACTGGCTGGCGTTTCTTTGCCAATACCTTCATAGATTCCCGATCCGGAACCTGCACAAAGCCTTTTTTAGCAGCTTTTTGTGCTTCGGCACTGGAACCCATTCCAAAGATGAATAAAAAAGAAAATAGTAAGATTTTTCTCATGATCCGAAATTTTATTTTATTATTTAATGATTAACAAGTATTCATAAGATATTCTAGTGGCTAAATTAATAAAATATTAAAATAGTACTGCAAACCAAGACCAAAATCTTAGTTACCAATGTCAATTTAGCAAGATTTGAAAAGTAGGTTTAAAATAGAATAGGCTACTCAAAAGGATAAGCTAGTTTATGTTAGTGTTATTAATGACTCAAATCTAAATAAAAATACGGCTAATTTTATCTTTTTCTATGCTTTCGTCTTTTCTTTTACATTTAAATAGAGGCCATTGCCTTTCACCTGACAAAATTTTTAGCCTGCGGTATCGCACTAATCAAATTTTGGGTGTACACATTTTTCGGATGATGATAGATGTCATCTGATGCTCCCCTTTCTACTATCTTTCCTTGATTCATGACCAACATCCGATCACTCATGAATTTCACTACAGATAAATCATGTGAAATGAAAATGTAACTCAGCTGAAAGCTTTCCCTTAAATCCAGTAATAAGTTCAGTACCTGTGCTTGTACAGAAACATCCAATGCGGAAACGGATTCATCGCATATAATAAATTCCGGCTTCAAAGCGAGTGCCCTAGCAATACAAATTCTTTGTCGTTGTCCACCACTGAATTCATGAGGATACCGGTTAAAGTGATTCGCTTTAAGGCCAACTTTTTCTAATAAATCCAACACCCATGTTCTTCGCTCTGAAGGGGTATTATAAATCCGATGAACGGTCATCGGTTCCATAATCGCCTGACCAATGGTCATCCTTGGATTTAAAGACGCATAAGGATCTTGAAAGATAATCTGGATTTTTTTCCGCAAGGCCATCATCTCTTGTTTTTCCAGTAGCATTAAATCCTTTCCACGATAAAACACTTCCCCAGAACGGGCAGGCAACAACCTCAAAATCACCCTTCCCAAAGTTGTCTTTCCACAGCCAGACTCGCCTACCAACCCGAGGGTTTCTCCAGGATAAACATTAAAGCTGACATTATCCACAGCCTTCACATAAGCTTTGGGGCGCCCTAAGAAATCTTTTTTTGTGGTAAACCAACAACTCAGATTTTTTACTTCCAACAGTGGCGCTTGCTTAGTCAATTCTGCTATTCTTTTCAAGCTATCTTCCTTTGTAATTTTTTGGATACGATCAATATCTTGGATAGAAGCCGCCTTTTCTATCATCATCTCTTCCCCGTTTTTGTCGGTACTGATGTCCATGAAGTCTGCTACAACGGGTAATTGGTTCAGTCGGTAATCCATGGGAGGTCGGCAGGCCAACAAACTTTTCGTATATGGATGTTGGGGCTGCATAAAGATATCTTCAACTTTTCCTTTTTCGACAATTAGCCCCCTGTACATCACGGCAACTCGATCGGCAATCTCTGCGATCACCCCCAAATCATGTGTGATAAAAATAATGGACGCATTCAACTCTTTTTTCAAATCTCCCATCAAGGCCAATATCTTTTTCTGAACGGTTACGTCAAGTGCTGTTGTTGGTTCGTCCGCGATAAGAATTTCTGGATTACAAGACATGGCCATTGCAATCATCACCCGTTGCTTTTGGCCACCAGAAAGTTGGTGGGGAAAAGATTTGTATATTCGCTCTGGATCTGGAAGCTGTACTTTCTCAAAAAGTTCTAGGGTCTGCGCTTTTGCGACCTCTTTAGAAACACCTCTATGCAAAAGAATAGCCTCGTCCACCTGAAAACCACAACGATATACCGGATTCAGACTCGTCATGGGTTCCTGAAAAATCATGGCAACATCATTCCCTCGGTATTGTTGTATCTCCTTTTCACTCAATGCAAGTAAATCTACCGGTTTTCCGCTCTCGGGGTGAAAGATAATTTTCCCCTCCGCAATTTTTCCGGGCGGGCTTTCTATAAGTTGCATAACGGACAAAAAACTAACCGATTTTCCCGAGCCAGACTCTCCCACAATCCCGAGGGTTTCTCCCCTGAAAAGTTGTAAATTGATGCCCTTTACAGCATGCACAACCCCTTCCTCCGTTGTAAATTCGACGTGGAGATTTATGATTTCAAGTAATAAGTTTTTTTCCATTGATAAGGTGTTAAACTCCTATTGATTTGGCACAAAATAATGAAATAACATTGGAAGCATAGCGGCACCCCCATTTTTTATTTCAAAAATTTAAGTTTAACAAAAAAGCGAGCATCCAAGGCACCGAGTTGGCTGGCCACTTTGGGAGAGACAACAATCACCACATCATCCCCATAAACACCTTCCGGTAACTTGGCAATCACCTTGGCATAAACAGTTTTCTGATTCATTGGATTAGAAACGGCAATAATAGAACCTTTGGGTGCGGTTCTGTGAAGGGCATAAAAATCGGATTCTCCCTTTACACCTTTTTGCCAGAACGCTACGCCCTGTTCCATTCGTTCTCTTTTAACCGATTTCGCTTGAACATATTTTCGTCTCAAAAGTTGATTGTGCTTATGCTCTGGGCTACCTTTAAATTTCCGATAGCTTGCGGGGATGCCATCTGTACTCATCCAGCCCACGAAGAGTTTTTGTCCCGGCTTGATGGTAATCGTTTCCAGATTATTTCTTCGCACCATCGTATCTATGGGCATCTTGAACATTCGTTTGGATACCCCATAAAGATTATCGCCACTTTTTACAATATAAAAAACAGGGACATGCCTCGTTTCATCAAAATCAGCACCTTTATATCGTTTAATGGCTCGATTAGGAACGGGGATTTCAACGGGGAATCCTGGCTTCAAAGCGTTATTGATAAGGTCAATATTATAGGAAAGGATTTCTTCCATTTCGATACCATAAAATTTACACAAAGAATAAAGGGTTTGTTTTTCTTCGACAACGTGTGTAAATATTTTCTCCTGAAACTGGTTGAGTTCTAGGAAAACGGTATCCTGTGGTGTTAAATAATTGAGGCTGTCTCCGGTGCAGCTTGCCGTAGAGGGTTGGATGAAGGCTGCGAATGCCATCAAAATCCAAAAGTGTTTCAATATGTTGTTCATAGATGTTAAAGGACTTTGTTATAAAGTCTGGATTTATTAGACCAAGATACTATTTTTAGCTGGGATCTTTATAATTTTAACCCAATTTTAAGAAAATGAAAACACCATGAAAGCTATTGGTATTATTCCGGCTCGATATGCATCTTCCCGTTTTCCGGGGAAGCCGCTGGTGAATATTCATGGAAAAACCATGATTCGTCGGGTATATGAACAGGCCATGCAAGCACGGGAATTGGATGAAGTGATTGTGGCAACAGATGATGTTCGCATCGAAAATGAAGTGCATACTTTTGGAGGAAAATGTTGTATGACGGATGCGGCATTACCCAGTGGAACGGACCGGGTCGCTGCTGTTTTGAAACAAAATCCAGGCTACGACCTTGTTATCAATATTCAGGGAGATGAACCATTTATCAATCCTGCCCAAATTAATCAGTTATGCCGTTTTTTAAGGGAAAATCCCAACTTTGAAATTGCTACAATGGCGACCAAAATCCCAAACCCAGCGGCTATTTTTAGCCCAGATTTGGTTAAGGTCGTTTTTGACAAAAGGAACAAAGCCCTATATTTTAGTCGGCATCCGATTCCTTTCGTACGTGGTATAGATCAAGCAGATTGGATGGAAAAACAGGCCTACTATCATCATATCGGAATTTATGGCTTTCGGGCAACAACTTTATTGCAGATCACCAAGTATCCACAAAGTGACTTGGAAAAGGCAGAGTCATTGGAACAGTTGCGTTGGTTGGAGAACGGGCATTCGATAGGCATTTCATTTACTGATGAGCAAACAATGGGGATTGATACGCCGGAAGATTTGGAAAGCTTGCTAAAGACGTTTAGGGAATAAGCCCAAGAATAGGCAAGGTTTACCAAACCTACTTAATTCAAGAGATCAGTGGATTAATCTTTAGGTTCCCAACCTGTAAAAACAGAAGCTTAGTAAACCTATATCCCTACTCCAAAAACGACGGGTCAAAAGAAAGCGGTAATAAATCCTTCCCTGAATTGAGGACATAAACCTGCCCCTGCTCTCCAAATAAAATCAACTTAATAGGATGTTTAAGCTTGATTTCTTCTTCCCGAATGGATTGCCGACAAGCACCGCAGGGAGAAACCGGCTCGCTTATCGGGCGTTTCTTGCTTTTTACGGTAATGGCCATTGCCTCGATGGGTTTGCCCGGATACAGAGCTGCTGCCGCAGACATCACGACCCTTTCAGCACACAAACAAAGCGGATAAGATGCATTTTCTTGGTTACTCCCCGCAATCATGGTTCCATCTGTAAATCGAATGGCAGCAGCTACCTGAAATTTGGAATACGGGGAGTAAGAATCTTCTAAAGCTGCTGTTGCTTTTTTAGACAGTTCGTAATCTTCGGTCGGAAGCTCCTCTGTAGTATTGTACACTTTTATATGCGTCGTAATATTCATTTCTTTCATAAGTCTGTTCCTTTATTTTCGTTTTTTATAACGGTCAGGTTAAGGAAACAAGCATCGCCAAATGTTTCCGAACCTTAATTTTAATAAAAACTTTGAAAATAAAATGTTTTGCCGGCGATTAAATTTAAATTTGCCCCGATTTTATTGAAATTCGTACATAAAACCCAATTTTAATATGAATAATATCCTCATTATTGGAGCAGGTCGGTCTTCTGGGGCTTTAATTAAGTATGTTCTTGAAGAAGCTAAAAAAAATGGTTGGTTTGTTACCGTAGCAGATGCAGACCCCGATATGGCAGCCAAAAAGGTGAATAATCACCCGAGTGGCAGGGCAACTTGGCTGGATGTTATGAAACGGAATGACCGACGGGAATTGATTGAAAGGGCCGATATAGTCGTTTCTTTGCTTCCAGCGCATCTACATATTCAAGTCGCCCATGATTGTATTCAACTAAAAAAACATCTCATTACTGCGTCTTATGTTTCTACAGAGATGTACGAACTTGGAGATGAAGCTCGCAGCAAAAACCTGATCTTCATGGGTGAAATGGGACTTGACCCTGGCATAGATCATATGTCTGCGATGGAAACTATTGATAAAATCAAAGAAGACGGTGGCAAAATAACCGCTTTCCGTTCCTATACGGGTGGCTT
>JAHDGC010000258.1 GCA_020627865.1 Saprospiraceae bacterium
ATTATATCCACAATCCGAGGATACTTATAGGCAGCAATATTCTCCTTCGTCCAAGCAATCAAATCCTCCGGAGTAGCTGCTTTACCTTCTTCAAGCACCACACATGCTTTAATCTCTTCTCCCATCTGCTCGTCGAGGACACCGATTACAGCAACCAACGAAATCGCCTCATGTTTCATCATCACCTCTTCGACTTCTCTTGGATAAACATTCAATCCCCCTCGGATAATCATATCTTTTGTACGATCAACAATATAGAAAAAGCCCTCCGCATCCTTTACGGCCACATCACCAGAATGCAGCCATCCATTTTGCAAGGCCTTAGCTGTAGCTTCTTCTTTTTTATAATACCCTTTCATCACATTATGTCCACGGTATAGCAATTCGCCCTTCTCTCCCACTGGCACTTCATCCCCTTTATCATCTACAAGTTTAACTTCAACACCCCATACTGGTGTCCCTATAGAACCCGGCTTTCGCCCAACATCGAGCTGATTAAAAGTTACGACTGGAGAACCTTCCGACATGCCGTAGCCTTCCATAATCGGAACATTGAAACGAGCTTCAAAATCTTCCAATACTTTTACGGGTAATGAGGCACCACCGGATACAGCAATTCTCAAGTTTCCGGCAATGGCATCATAATCGAACTTCTCTTCTTTATAATTTAGCAGTCCCCAATACATGGTTGGGACGCCTGCAAAAATAGTGACCTTATGTTTTTGCATTAAGCCAAATACGGCCTCTGCATCAAAACGAGGTAACAATATATTTTTAGTCCCCCGATAGATACCTGTATTCATCAAACAAGTCATCGCAAAAATATGGAACAAAGGCAACACGATCAGTTGGGTATCCTTAACGGTTGGGTCAAACAAGTCTGCACAAAGCATCGTATTCAGCATCAAGTTGGAATGGGTCAATTCTGCGCCCTTGGGTTTCCCTGTCGTGCCGGAAGTATAGACAATAACGGCGGTATCTTCTCCTGAAGTTTGTGCAGGTTCAAAGGCTGGCGCTTGTCCGGCCATAAGGCTACCTAAGGTTGCCGTCCCCTCGATCGTAGATGGCATTTCTGGTTTGGGCATAATCATGTAAAACTGTTCGCAACTCGGCGTTTCCTGAAAGCCAGCATAGCCCATTTGCCCCATCGGCAATTCCGGTGTTCCTACAAAACAAAAATAAGCCTTAGCCTCACTATCTTTAAGATGGTAGGCAATTTCATCTTTTTTCAACAATACACTTAACGGCACCACAACCGCCCCCGCTTTTAATATCCCAAAATAAATAATGGGGAAATATGGCAGGTTAAAACAACTTAAAGCAACCTTGTCCCCTTGCTGGATTCCTTTTGCTTTCAGGCCACTGGCAACTTGATTCGCAGCTCCATTTATTTGGGCAAAAGAAAGCTCAGTATCCATAAAAGTAAATGCAATATTGGATGGATTTTTTCTGGCGGTACTTTCTAGAATGGTTGATAGATTAAGCATATTAAATTTTTTGATTTGCGATGAATGGGTGCAAAATACAAAAAAAGGAGATTTTTCCTAAATAGAAATAGTAGAAATGATTATTTGGTATTAATGAGGTTTACTAATCTTTTCCATAAAAAAGCCGATTCGAGATGAATTCGAATCGGCTTGTGTATATTTTAAAAGAAAAAGATTATTTCACCAACAATTTGGCTACATAACGATTTTCTTTCGTTTGTAAATGAAGGACATAAGCCCCTGGGATAAAATCAGATACGGTAATCGCATACGTTTCTCCCTGAACGTTATGTTGTGTAAACACTTCACGTCCGGTGACATCTCTTAAGGAAACAGTATAACTTTCTGCGCTTAAGGGTAATTCAATATTAACGGATTCATTCGCAGGATTAGGGAAGACTTCTAGCTCCTGCACAGCCAGATCATCTACTGAAACCACGTTAAGATCAAATTCATCTTTTACTTCGCATCCAGTATCATCAGAGATGGTTACTTCGTAAATTCCTGGGGAAAGATTTGCGATACTGGTTCCTGTTGCCCCATTAGACCAATTATAGGATAAAGCACCTTCTCCGCCTGTAGCATCTATGGATATAGCGCCATCGGTTCCATCTGCACCTGCCGGTAAGGTAACATCAGATTCATGGGTGATACCATTATAAATAACAGACATACTACCGAAGTATGCATTGCCTCCAAGTAAGGCTGGTCCCACACAACCACCATGATCCAAGGCACCAAAATTGAGGGCTTGTACCAAATCAGCATCAACACCATTTTCCAAAAACTGCGCTTCGGCAACCGTAGCATTTTGCCAAAAAACTTGTTCGTCTTCCGTACAATAAACCATACGAATCGGAGAAGTAGGCACCCAATCGTAAACGTCTTGTTCAGCAAATAAAGCCTTGAACTCGCTGTCTGGATTATTAATAAAATCATCCAACACATCGGGTTGTAAAATTTCATTTGGCACACCTGACGGCGGCATGGACTGGTTAATCGTTCCGAAACCCGTTTCTCCATCAAACAATGGCGGCAAGTCTGTTGCATAAGGCTCAATAAAAACTTCTATAGGGTCTTCAAATACATTATAGATTTGATTTAGCCCTAAGATAATATAGGGTAAATATCCCGGTGAAGAATACCCTTCATTTGAAATAACCGTTTGTGCCTGCACACCTGAAATATCATACGCTCCTGACATGGGCACCGATGCCGTAACCGTAAATTCACCACTAAGATTTTCCTGTATGTATTTGTGCAAGGCCATCGCACCATGCCCTCCCTGAGAGTAGCCAAATGTAAAAAGTTGGTCATTTAGTTTGAAACCCAATTCATCGGCATGATCTCTGGCAACCCGCATCAAATCTACCGCACACCATGCTGTAGACTCCGAATGATGGTAAGGGTGTAAACCAGGAGAATCTCCCAAGCCGATTAAATCCGGCATAACGACCACATTCCCAACCATGCTGAAAATTAAACCAATATTTAATTCTGCCGATCCATAAGAAGCTACGCCATTTTTTGTTGCAGTCGTTCCATGAATATAAGTCGCCATTGGAAATTCACAAGCACTGCCCTGTGGAACGACAATAACACCTGTAACCTCTACTGGTGGGTGCGGTTCTCCTAATGGGTGTCTCGGGTCATCTGTTTGATAAGTAACCTTATAGGCATTCACGGCAAAATTTTGCGCGACCAAACCAGAAATATCCCCTGCCTGATCAGCAACCTGCCCCATAATTACTTGTAAGTCATCTAGCGAATATTCATCCATTAACTCAATAATGGGATATTGTGCATATGTAATGTTAAGCGAACATAATAGAAGAAAGGTGTAAAGTATTCTTTGCATAGGAGGTTTTATTTAGTCGTTTAAAAAATTTTTGCTAAAATAGAAATAATATAGCGAATTTTTGCTGTGTTTTAAAAAAAAATCATTTACACGATTTTTTTTTCATTTTTCTTAGGTTTTTAGAAATTATGGATTACTTTTGCGGCTGTGAGGGTCATACGACTAGCTCCCTTTGAACTCCCCCAGGGCAGAAATGCAGCAAGGGTAAGAGGTTGTAGCGGTGCGATATCTCACATTTTTTTTTGGATTTTTTCAAAATTACCTAACCTTTAATGAGAGACTAAAAATAAGTGCCATCAGCCAAATCTATAAACTGCTGATTAGCAAGTGCATACTTTTTACTTTTGGTCTTTTTAATTTTTACTTCTTACTTATGAAATTCTTCATCGACACCGCAAATCTGGATCAAATTAAAGAAGCCAAAGACCTTGGTATATTAGACGGCGTAACGACGAATCCTTCTCTTATGGCCAAAGAAGGCATTACGGGCTATGATAATATCATGAAACATTATAAGATTATTGCTGATCTGGTAGATGGGGATGTTAGTGCAGAGGTGATTTCGACAGATTTTAAAGGCATCATTGATGAAGGACAAAAATTGGCGGAAATTGCTCCCAATATCGTGGTGAAGGTGCCTATGATTAAGGATGGGGTCAAGGCCTTGAGCTGGTTTTATAGGGAAGGTATCCGTACGAATTGTACTTTGGTTTTCTCTGCGGGTCAGGCTATCCTTGCCGCTAAAGCTGGTGCGACTTATCTTTCGCCATTTATTGGCCGCATTGATGATACCAACTGGGACGGGATGCAGTTGATCGCCCAAATCGCTGAAATTTATGCTATTCAAGGTTATGAAACGGAAATCTTGGCGGCGTCTATTCGTTCTGCAAGACATATTGTTCAGGCCGCTCAGTCTGGTGCAGATGTGGTGACTTGCCCATTGAGTTCTATTCTAGGTTTGTTGAAGCACCCGCTTACGGATATTGGATTGGAGAAATTCTTGGCAGATTATCGGAAAGGGAATAGTTAGATTTTAGATCATTCGCGTTGCTCATTGTTAGATCGCTGCGCTGATAGACTTTAGACCATTCGCTGCGCTCATTGTTAGACGGTGCACTAGGAGAAGAATAGAGACTATTGGTGGTGTTTATTGGCAGTAAAGATAAAGTTAATCATGGCATTTTATTCTTGATCAATCTGCTTTGGATTCTTACCCTAAGAATCCGTATCTTTGTGCTATGAAAATAGCTGTTTTTATATTGTTTCTATCAAGCTTTGGGATTATGGCTTTTGCACAGGATAAACCAGCCTATATTATATACAATAAAAGTGGTGACCGAGTCAGTTATCAGGAGATGTTGGTCGGGGTGATGAATGCTGATGTAATTTGTTTTGGGGAATTGCATAATGATCCCATATCTCATTGGCTCCAGCTTGAACTTACGACCGATCTTTTTGTTATGAAGACAGATCAACTGGTTTTAGGGGCAGAGATGTTTGAAGCGGATGGCCAATTATTGCTGGATGAATATATTAGTGGTGCTATAACGGAGAGAAACTTTTTGGATCAGGCAAGGCTTTGGCCAAATTATAGAACGGACTACAAGCCCTTGGTTGATTTTGCTAAAAATAATAACTTAAAATTTGTAGCAACGAATATCCCTCGTCGATACGCTTCTGTTGTTTTTAAAAGAGGGCTGGCTGCGTTGGATAATTTTAGTGATGAGGCTAAAAAATTGATTGCCCCCTTGCCTGTGGAAATTGACTTTGAACTCCCCTCTTACAAGGCTTTGGTTTCTGTAGATGAAGATGGTCAACAAGATCTTAACTTTGCTTCTGCGCAAGCCATCAAAGATGCTACTATGGCAAATTTCATTTTAAAAAATATAACAAAGAAAAATACGCTATTGCATTTTAACGGTGCATACCATTCTGATCACTTCGAAGGCATTGTTTGGTTTTTGAAAAAGAAAAAGAAAAAGAAAAAATTACAGGTCAAAACGATTACCACAACTAGTCAGGAAAATATCAGTGAACTTAACCCTGATGAAATCGGGAAAGCTGATTTTATCATTTGTACGCCAAGCCGGATGTGTAAAACGCATTAAATTGAAATGCAAAGTTTTCTTGAATTATAAAAAAAGCACTATGAAGTATTTAAAAACAACATCGCTCCTAACTTTCTTAGCCTTATTTATTTTCGCCTGCAAAGGAGATAGTCCGAAGGTAAATGTTTCTCCGGGGGAAACCAGAAAAAAAGAAATCTCGGAAAATAAGGCCGCACAAGAAACCCTCTATGATGAGGTTATCGCTATTCATGATGAGGTCATGCCCAAAATGAGTGATATTAATCGAGTCAAAAGAGCCTTAAAAGAACATGCCGGTGGCTTAACTTCCCCCAAATGTGAATTCCAAGAAGCCGATAGGGGTAAAATCAAAGGGATGGTCGCCAAACTGGAAAAAGCAGATGAGGCCATGATGCAATGGATGCGGGATTTTAAAAAACCGGAAAATGTGAGCCACGAAAAGATGATGACATTTTTGGAGGAGGAGAAAGTGAAAATTTCGGATGTTAGTGATTTGATGCTGACGAGTTTGGAAGAGGGAGAAAAATTAGTAGCGAATTTAAAAAAACAGTAACATTTAAAAACAATATTAATGATCAAACATACTATACTATTTGTTGCTATAGTAACCCTCTTGGGTGCTTGCGTCCAAAATAATACAACAGAAGATAAAAATTTGCCTATTCTTGGAAATAGAGAAGTGGTTAATGGAGATACTGTTTACCATAAGGTACCTGACTTTAGTTTTATCAATCAGGATAGCCAAGTTATCAATAATGCGACTTTCAAAGATAAGGCTTATTTGGTGGATTTTTTCTTTACAACCTGCCCTTCCATCTGTCCTAAAGTCAAACAACAAATGCTCCGGATATATGACAAGTTTGACGGGGAAGCCCGCCTGGGGTTAATGTCCCATACCATAGATACCAAGCACGATTCGGTTCCGGTGTTGAAAAGATATGCGGATGATTTGGGCATCCCTTCTGGGAAATGGCATTTTGTAACGGGCGATAAAGATAAGATTTTTGATATTGCCGATGAGTATTTTATCGCAGCTATCGAAGATGCGAATGCACCAGGCGGCTTTGATCACAGCGGACGTATTATTCTTGTTGACAAAAATCGGCATATCCGAGCATTCGGAGAGGGAACCGATCCGGAATCTATAGATAAGTTTATGGTACAAATTCAACAACTGCTAGATGAAATGTAAGTTAACTTTCCTTGTTTTTACGGTTTTGACAATCAGTATCCTTGCTTGTGACCGACAGGTGAACCAGCAGGGCAAGAGGCTTTATATAACGTACTGCGCCAGCTGTCATATGGAGAATGGAGAGGGTTTGCGCCAAATTGTTCCGGCCTTGACGGATAAGGATTACCTGCACCGGCATCGGGAGGAAATTCCTTGTATGATTCGGGAAGGCATCAGTGGGCCAATGGTGATCCATGGTAAGGAATATGACAGGCAGATGCCCGGTTTGCCGGAGTTGAATAATGTTGCTATTCATAATATTGTCAATTTTGTTTTCCAGTCTTGGGGTAATGATATTATTAAGATGAATCTGGATGAAGTGAACCGGCATTTGGAAGAGTGCGCGAGTGAGCGTGATATGAAATAGCTGTGGGTATTTCCTTCTTACGCGATCGCATGCTTTTACGAAAAACGCATTTGACCAAAAAGGGAACGGCCTTTCTTTTAGGGAAAACCAGCCCCACTAAAAAGGGAACCGCTTTTCCTTTAGGGAAAACTCGCCTTACCAAAAAGAGAATGGCTTTGCCTTTACGGAAACTTAGTCCTACCGAAAAGGAAAACGCATTTCTTTTAAGAAAACGGCCTTCGCCAAAAAGGGAAGCCCATCTACTTCACGGAAAGATAGCCGCACCTAAAAGAGAAGCCCATTTTTTTAAGGGAAAACCGACCACACCGAAAGGGGATTCGCTTTTACCGAAAGGAAAACCAGCATCGCCGAAAGGAAACTACTTTTTCTTGCAAAAAACAATTGGATAACAAATGAACTACCCCCCACGTAGAGCCGCAATGCATTGCGTTTCTACGGGTTTGTATTCAAATCAATCCGCCCACAGAAATATGCCTCCGATTTGACCTTCCCTTTGTATTAAACACAAATTCTCTTGGTATACAACGAATTATCATTAAATTTGGGCTATCAATTATGGATTACAAATGATTTCAACATCAAAAACAAATTGACTAAACCGAATTACTATGAAATTATCAAGCCTGCTAGTACTCCTGCTCTTTACTTTTACGCTTGTTGCGCAATCTCCTGAAAACGATGATTGTTTTATGAATGCCAGTGTGGCGCTTGGCATCGCACCAGCCTGTCCAGACTCCTTGAACTGGTCTAATGTTGACGCAACGGCTACTGTGATCTCTTCTAATGCAGCGGAAAATGTGCCCACTTGCTGGGACGATGTGTATAATGATGTTTGGTATACTTTTGAGACGCCATCCGGTGGAAGCATCGTTGATTTTACCCTATATGTAAATGGCGTTGATAACGGAAATGGTACACCGCTTATGAATCCGCAAGTGGCCGTATATCGGGGAGAGGATTGTTTGGTGGATGAAATCTTTGAGATATTATGTGCCCAAGCCGAGCCAGGAGAAACGGCTGTAGAGTTGGATTTGGAGGGCTTAACACCTGGAACGGTTTATTATCTTCGTGTCGATGGTGCCGTTTCTAGCCAAGGAGATTTTACGGTTTGTGTTGATACTTTACAAGAAAATGTTTTGATAGATCAAGGTAGTTCTTCGTCTTGTTCTGGGAATATTTTTGATTCTGGTGGTGAAGAAGGCCCTTATACCGGCAATGAAAACCATGTGTTTACGATTTGTCCGGAGGATTTTCATAACTGTATTTCCCTAACTATTGATTGGTATAATATGGAATTTGGTACGGACAACCTCACTTTCTATGATGGCCCCAACACTTCAGCTCCGGTTATCAGTTCGCTGACGGGGGGCGGTGTCTGCCATCCCGTGCAGGCCAGCAGTGGATGCTTGACCTTGCAGTTTACCTCCGATGGTTCCGTCAATTTTGAAGGCTTTCAAGGTAGTTGGATATGTACCCTTTCGGAATGTGAAAGCTCGCCTCCCGTAACCGTTGATGCTGATATCACCGATGAGGATATTATTAATGCGGTCTCTACGCCACAAACAACTGTAACTATAGATCAGATTACTTGTGCCAATGGGCAATATGGAACTTTCGAAGCATTCGACAATACAGAACTCGGATTGGAAAAGGGACTTATTTTGACCTCTGGGAGTATTGGCAATGCACTCGGCCCCAACAATTTTAACGGGCTTGGCGTGGAGGTTGATCCTCTTTTCGGCCAAGATCCCTCGGATACAGATCTCAACTTTCTTTCCTCCCTGAGTGGCGGTTATGCTCCAAATGCATTTGATGTTTGTATTGTAGAGCTGGATGTTTTTGCCGCTACGGATGAGTTGACTTTTGAATATGTTTTCGGTTCTGAGGAATATACGGAATGGGTGAACAGTACTTTTAATGACATCTTTGCATTCCTCATTTCTGGTCCGGGAATCGATGGTTATCCCGAAATTGGGAATCAAGCT
>JAHDGC010000259.1 GCA_020627865.1 Saprospiraceae bacterium
AATAAAAACCCCCTCTCCAACTTAATGAAGAGGGGCTCGTCCCAAAAACCGATTTATTAAATTTCTAAATCGGTGTCAGAAACTAGTATTTTAATATTTATTCAATAATAAACATTTTCTTCGTAGCGGTCTCATTTTGAGAACTCAACTGATAGAACAATACACCAGCACCAGACAATTCTGTTCTGTTGATCGCGATTTGGTTGAAACCTTTCGCGTAATTTCCTTCAATCGTTTTCAATACTTTACCAGAAAGATCGAAAACAGTTAGTGTAGCAGAAGAAGCAACAGGCAAGTTGAAAGCGATAACCGTTTCATTGCTGAATGGGTTAGGCTGGTTTTGGTAAAGCGCGAAATTATTCGCAACAACCGTACCTTCAGTAGTGTTAAACGCAAGGTCAACATCCTTAACTTCGTTGTTTGCATAAGCCTCAGCAGTCGTAAATTGAGAGTTGAAGCTCAGTGCATTAGCAAGGCTAACTTTTTGCAAAGCAGTGAAAGTTACGCTGAATAAAACAACATCGTTTTTAAGGGTAACGGCCTCTGCTGCATTCCAACTTGTAGTGATCGCACCTTCCTCAAGGCGAGTCAATCCGAAGTTAGCTTCAGTAAGGTTCAATTCACCAGCTTCTACATCAACGAATTGAAGAGCTGTTGGATTAAAACCAAGTGTAAACTGATAACCATCAACGTTGTTGAAATTGCTAGCTTTGAAATCTACAGTAACAGTTTCGCCCTCAGCAACAGTACGATCCTGTGCAACCATTGTCAAGCTTCCTACTTTGTTTCTGTCATCCGCTACCAACAAATTATTTGCAATAGCAGAGTTATTGACATCACCCACTTTAACAGCCATGAAGTTTGCTACTTCAGACGCATCAAGATCGTTGAAAGAAACCACCTCCGGGAAGTCCGTAAGGAATGGGTTATTTGCATCAGGGAAGATATAGCTCATGTCAACAAATCTCCAAGAAGTATTGTTGGTGAATTCTGTATCAATGTTCAAGATCAAACGACGAAGGGTAACAAGATCTAAAGTAGTTACAGACTCAGAGTTATTCGCATCAGCAGCAATAATTTTGAAAGGTGTATCCAATGGTGCAACACCAAGGATATGACGGCTGATCATTACAAGGTCAAAAGTAGTCACACCATTAAGGGCATCATCATTTCTTTCTGGAGTAACGGTATAGTTTTGGTTCAATGGAAGATTCATAAAACCATAGTAGCCATCATCAGCAGTAGTTGCTGTTAGTGGATTCGTACCAGAAAGGTTTAACTGTACATCAGAAACCATAGCGTGCATTTCATCCTCTACGTTACCAGAGATAGAAGCCATCTCAACGGTAGAGCAACCACTGTTGTTTTCAGTGTGTGCAGAAACTACACAGATAGATTGATTACCGAAGCAATCCGTAACTCTAAGGTTTACCGTAACCGGCGTCCCAACATCAGCAACCGTGAACTCAACAGCAGGATGCCATTCTGTATCACCAGCTCTCTGTACTTCAAAAGTCATATCGTCACCACAACAGTTATCGTAACTACCATCATCGAAAGACTCTGCATGAACCCAAGCTTCACAATCAGGGAAGTTCAAGTTTACTACCGTGTTTTGATCACAAACTGCAAAAGGAGCAGATTGGTCAACAACCGTGATTTCCAATTCACAAGCATCCGTGTTACCACAAGCATCTGTAACAACGTAAGTGATGATGTGTGTTCCTTTAGGAAGTTCAACGAAACCACCGTTACCGTCGATAGAACCACCATCCCAGAAAGTATTAACCGTTGTTACTGCACAATCATCAGCAACAGTAGCCTCCGGTAAATCTACAGAAGCATAGCAGTAGTAAGGATCAGTACTGATGGTAAAGTCATTAGGACAAGTAATGGAAACTTGCGTATCCAACACTTTAATTACTTGCGTGAAGTTATAAATGTCACCAGTACACCAATCCATAACAACCCAAGTACGGATGATCTTAAAAGTTCCGGCAGCACATAGTTGGATAGATTGATCTGTCCAGTCAACAGCGATATCACAGTGCTCTGCATTGAAATCAATCGGAATATCCGTATCATCTGTAAATGGCCATCCTGTATCATATGGAGAAGTAGAATCTTCACACTCCAAAGTAACATCTTCTGGTCCTTGCAATGTAGATAAATCAATACGCTCGATGTAAATGATTTCATCACAGCTAGAGCAGTTTCCAGAGAAATCACAAACTGTCCAGTGACGAGTGATGTAACCAGAGTACTCACTGTCACAATCCAAGTCAGTGAACACATCATAGTAATCCATGGAAGGATCGCTATCACAATTGTCTACTACATTAGGAGAACCCACTCCGTCAGGACTTGGATCGTTATAGCATTCAACATATCTTGTGATACAGTCGATGTAAGGATGTTGTTTATCCTCAATAGAAATTGTTCCCCAGCACATATTGCCCGTTGCTAAATGGGTAACTTTTACCGTTAAAGTCGAGCCAATATCGGCACCTGTTACATAAGGACTTGTAGGGATTTCATTATCCCACGCATCGCGAACAGAAATACCAAATGCCTGTGGGCCATTCGGGCTACAGATATTCGGGTTATTCCCATCTTCTAGCATTAGATCATAGGTAATCAATGCTTCACATTCTTGGTTCAAAGAAACCTGAACGTTGTCATTGCAATTCATAGAACAGTACACCTGCGCATAAGAATTACAATACCCAAAACATGCCAATACCAACGGCATTACCAGTTTCAGAAAAGTAAAATTCGCTTTTTTCATGTGACGTAAATTTTAAAAATGATTAATAAAGTCAAAGTGTAAGTTTTCTCAAATGCTTAATCAATAACAATATAATCGCATCCCATCTTGTAACCGATAACAAGATAGGCTCAAATATAATTGACAGCCAGACATAACACGGGCAAAGCTTGTTATACCAACAAGCACTTACACTAATAATAAATTAATAAAAATGAGTACGATATGAGGACGTATAATGGTATTAAAACTGCAATAGTTTTACACCGATATTGAAACCCAATATCGTGGATAGATTCACGGATTGTGCAGTTTAAGGGATAATAAGGGGGGGGACGAGATAAATGAGTAATGAATTACAACGATATTGTAATTACTCTTGAGTTCAAGAAGAATTTTGTTTTCGTAAAAAATTGGTTTTTATAGAGTCCATTTAAAACTTCTGAATAAAATAGATTTGTGACAAATATATAACAATTATTCACTATTGAAAGTAAAATGTATGTTTTTTTTTACTTTCGTACCCATAAAAATAAATAAAATTTATCTAAAAACCAACAATGGTACCCTACCTACAGTATACATACTTAGGCTTTAAAAGCATAAAAGAATCAAATTTAAAATATTATATTAAAAATAAATATTTATAATATTAACTATGACAGCACATAGCAAATCATTGTGTATAATTCAAAGCCATTTAAATATCACATCAGCAACGGCTCAATTAAGGCATAATATTTTTCCCATTAAAATATATTTATTTTTTTCGATAAATATTTTTTCGGAGCCATCCCAATAAATATCCCCCCAATCAGAGGAATAATTGTTATTCTCATATGTAAAATACAAATAACGATTTGACTCATAGAAAGTAATTTATCAAAAAGCAGGCGTAAAATTTGAAATATCCGGCTCCTGATGTAAAGGAAAATCAGCCATCGCCTCCCCCCTTTCATTTCCGAAGGGTTGCGCTCACACAATTTCCTTTTACGCTAAAAGTTTCAAATGGTATACCTATTTTGTTATGCTCTCAAATATTCGTAACTTCGTTTCATGCAAATGAATATGGAAAAAATACAACACCTTAGTATGTTTACCGAAGTAGATTCCCAGCAATTTAAAAGCGGAACACATTACCGACTGTTCGAAAAATTAGGCAGTCATATCACGACCAAAGACGGCATGCAGGGCTGCTTGTTTGCCGTTTGGGCTCCCAATGCTAAATCAGTATCTGTCATTGGCGACTTCAATAATTGGGATAACCAAAGTCACCCACTGCATCCCCGCTGGGATAGCACCGGCATCTGGGAAGTTTTCGTGCCTTATGTAGGGCATGGCAACCTGTATAAATACCATATTACGATACATAATGGTCAGTATATTGAAAAATCTGACCCTTTTGCCAAGTTCGCAGAAGTACAGCCCAAAAAAGCTTCTATTGTCTGGGATATTCAGTACCAATGGGGCGATAAGGCCTGGATGACAAAAAGGAAAAAGCAAGCCGGCAAAGCAAAACCGTTTTCGGTATATGAAGTCCACCTTGGTTCCTGGCGTAAAAATGCCGATAACGGCTCCTTGTCCTATCGGGAACATGCCGACCAACTGGTCAACTATGTTAAAGAAATGGGCTATACTCATATTGAGTTAATGCCTATTATGGAATATCCCTATGCACCATCTTGGGGCTACCAAGTTACGGGTTATTATGCGCCGACGAGTCGTTTTGGTACACCACAGGATTTTATGTATTTGGTCGATCAACTCCACCAAGCGGATATTGGGGTATTACTAGATTGGGTGCCCTCTCATTTCCCGACAGATGGTAACGGGCTTGCTTTCTTTGATGGTACCCATCTTTATGACCATGCCGACCCCCGCAAGGGCTTCCACCCCGACTGGAAAACGTGCATCTATAATTATGGTCGGCCGGAAGTGCGGGATTTTTTGATTTCCAATGCTTTATTTTGGTTGGAAAAATATCACATTGACGGATTCCGTGTAGATGCTGTTGCCTCGATGCTTTATCTCGACTATTCCCGTGATGATGGTCAATGGGTTGCCAATAAATATGGTGGCAATGAAAACTTGGAGGCGATTGCTTTTCTGAAAGAACTCAATGAGGCGATTTATGGCAACTTTCCGGATGTGGTTACAATTGCTGAAGAGTCTACGGCGTGGCCAGGGGTTTCTCGCCCTACGTACGATGGTGGATTGGGCTTCGGTCAAAAATGGATGATGGGCTGGATGCATGATTCCTTGAAATATTTCAAGCGGCCTCCGATTTATCGGGAGTATCACCAGAACGAAATCACCTTCAGTTTGATCTACGCTTTTTCCGAAAACTTTATGCTTCCGCTTTCGCATGATGAAGTTGTTCACGGAAAGGCTTCCTTGATTAACAAGATGCCTGGAGATGAATGGCAGCGGTTTGCAAATCTTCGGTTGTTATATGGTTGCATGTTTACGCATCCGGGCACGAAACTGCTTTTCATGGGTGGGGAGTTTGCCCAGACCAGTGAATGGAACTTTAAAGGTGAATTAGATTGGGGATTGTTGCAATATGATTTTCACAAAGGAATGCAGAATTGGGTTAAAAAACTAAACAACTTATACACGTCAACACCTGCTCTGTATGAAAAATCCTTTTCGCCAGATGGTTTTGAGTGGATTGCCCATGATGATAATAAGAATTGTGTGATGGCGTTTATCAGAAAAGGAAAAGCGAAAAGTGCGATGCTCGTCGTGGTTTGTAATTTCTTGCCGACGGTGTTGCATGATTATGAAATTGGGATACCGGCTTCTGGTAGTTGGACAGAAGTTTTGAATAGTGATGCCGTAGCGTTTAACGGAAGTAATGTGTTAAACAAAAAAGCGATTAAGGCCGTGAAGAAGGAAAAGCATGGCAAAAAGTATACGCTGGCAGTGACCTTGCCTCCGCTGGGGATGGTGGTGTTTGAGAAGGTGAAAAAGAAGCGGAAGAAGAAAGATGCGTAGATGTCTGAACATAATCTAAATTTGGGGTACGGCTTTGAAGCTCTACCCCAAATTCAATTTTCAATAAAAAATTTTATCATGAAATATTTAAAATACCTACTCACCGCCCTCGTTCTTCTCGCTCTAACCTTTGTTAGCATCGGAGTATTCAAACCTGCCGTGTCTTATGATTGTGAAGTCATGGTAAACAAGCCCGCCAAGGAAGCTTGGGCCGTGATGTCGGATGAAACGAGAATGTCAGAATGGATCAAGGGCTACAAAAGAATAGAGCTGATTAAGGGAGAAAAAAATACTGTTGGAGCAGTTTCCAATGTTTATGTCGAAGAAAACGGCCAAGAAATGGTGATGCAAGAAACCATAACGAAATTCCAGCCCAATGAAGCGATTGGGATGCAGTTTTCTATGGATGGCTTTATGGATATGAATTACGAAATGTCGATGGAAGAAGTGGATGGCAATACGAAGATTAAGACAACTTCGACGACTACGGGGAATGGCTTTTTTGCGAAGTCTATGGTTGCCCTGATGGGCGGCTCAATGAAGGCACAGGAGGATGAGAATTTGGGGAATTTGAAAAAGGTGATCGAGGCGAATACGAAGAATTATTTCTTGGAGGCGCAGCTGGAAGCTGTGGAGGAAGTGGAGGAAGCGGAGTATTAGGATTCGTGGGTATCTGAATTTTCTAGCAGCAACACCTACCAAACTTTGGAAGTTTGGTAGGTGTTTTTTTTACAAACAAAAAAGCAGGAAATAAATTGCAATATTGGGATTAAGCACATAACTTTGTACGTAAAATTAATTACGTATGAATTCAAAATTAACATTATCAATTAATCAGATGGTCATTGAAGAGGCAAAAGAATATGCCAAATCAAATGGTAAAAGTTTATCTAGTATAGTAGAGGAATACTTGAAATCCTTGACACAAAAAAGAGAAACTGATAGAAAAAAAGCCTCGCTCAAAATTCTTAAAGAGCTAAAAGGTTCGGTAAAACTACCTGAAGATATGAGTTCTTATAAAGAAATCCTCCAGGATGCATTGATAGAAAAATATTTAGGGAAATGAAAAAGTTATTTTTAGATTCAGATGTATTACTAGATTTATTATTGAATAGAGCACCATTTACTGATGATATAGAAACCTTAATCGAGTACGCAATAAACTCGGAGATCAAACTCTTCACCTCACCAATAAGCATTACGAACATTCACTATATTATAGGAAAGCTAGAGAATCAAAATAAGGCAAATTTAAAAACAAGGAAAATTCTGAAAATAGTGAGCATGGAAAATGTGGGTCAAAGGGTAATAGACATGGCTTCTAACTCAAAGTTCAAAGATTTTGAGGATAGTGTTCAAAATTATTGCGCCGTAGAATCATGAAATAATAATAACCCGGAACACAAAAGATCATAAGAAAAGTGAATTATCAATATTAACTCCAAAGGAATATTTAGCCAAAATTGAAAATGAATAAAAAGGCTAGTGCAAACCAAACATGAAAGTCTGCATGGTCTTGTCAGATTTATCCGATGCACAATAAACAAATCTCAAAATAATGAATTCCAAAAAAGAGATTATCAAATACTATGATCAAACAGCGTATGATTATAAGCTTGCGTGGTATAAGAAGGATAATCCAGCCTTGCATTTTGGCTTTTACGAAAAAGAAAAAGCAGAATCGCATTTCGATGCCTTGAATCACACCAACAAAGTGTTAGCAACAAAGGCCAAAGTTGTTGATGGGGATAGGATTCTGGATGCTGGCTGTGGTCTAGGCGGCAGTTCTTTTTGGTTAGCCCAAACGTTCAAGGTTGATGTGGTCGGGATTTCTCTTCCGGCGAAACAGATTAAAAATTGTGAAGAAAGAGCGGCATCACTTGACTTAAAAGGTAGCACAAAATTCATACAGGCGGATTATACCAAAACCCCATTTGAAGATAAGTCCTTTGATGTCGTATGGGCTTGTGAAAGTGTTTGTCATGCTTCGCCAAAAATAGATTTCTTCCGGGAGGCATTCCGACTGTTGAAACCGGGGGGCAGATTGGTGCTTGCAGATTATATGAGAAGCAACAGACCTTTATCCGAAACGGATGAAAAATTATTACGAAAGAAATGGCTTCACAATTGGGCAATTAATGATATTGATACCGGAAAGGAATATGACCATAATTTAGCGGAAGCTGGTTTTGAAGATATTAACATAGAAAATGTCAATCGTAACATGCAAGTTTCGCTCCGGAATTTACATGAAAAATGTACGAGATCATACCCGCTAGAATTGATACTAAGGTTACTTAGAATTCGTACAAGTGTGCAGCATGGAAATTTAGTAGGCTCCATCCATCAGTATCGGGCTTTTCAGAAGGGGCTTTGGTGGTATGGGATGATTACGGCGAATAAGCCAAACTAAAATAAAAAATTATGGAAATAAAAAATTTAAAAGCTACTGATCTCGCAGAAATTGTAGATTGCACACTTGAAGCTTTCAAAAATTACTTTGTTCAAATGCCTGCAAGTTTGACTTATTGGAAGTCTAGGCATCAAGGAGCGAGAGTTGATTATGAATTATCTTTTGGCGCATTTGAAGATGGCAAATTAATAGGTTTTATCATCAATGGCATTGATGAAGTAGATGGAAAGTTAACGGCATTTAATACCGGAACGGGTGTTATTGAAAAATATAGAGGGCTAAAAATTGTTGATCAATTATATGATTTTGCCATGCCCTATTTCAAGGAAAAAAATGTTCAACAATGTCAATTGGAAGTCATCCAAGAAAACAAAAGAGCGATCCGAGTATATGAACGGATTGGTTTTGAAATCAAAAGAAACTTAAAATGTTTCAAGGGAGAATTGAAAGCATCCAATACAAATATTGACATACATCAAACTAGCTTTGACAAGCTGGGCAAGGTTGATCATTATTATTCATGGGATCATAAAAATATAGCGATCCAAATTTTGAGCGACAAGTATGAATGCTATGGTGTATGGAATGAAGAAGGCAAAAGTGTAGGCCATTTTGTGATCAATACCGAACATGATTATTTGGCGCAATTAGAAACGGAGCACGATGATTATGAAAGCTTATTAAATGGTGTATGCAAAATCAGTAAAGCACTCCGGATCATTAATGTTGATGAAAGATTGGAGGAAAGAATCAAAATGTTCGAAAAGTTTGGACTAGAAAATAATATTAACCAATTTGAAATGGAAATGGAGGTTGTTTAGAAC
>JAHDGC010000260.1 GCA_020627865.1 Saprospiraceae bacterium
CGAAGGCACGTCGTGGTGGCGATGGCCAGTCAAAAAACTGTTCGACCGGAGGGAGTTTTTTTTGACGAGCATTTTTGGTTACTTTTTTTGCGAATGAAAAAAGTGACAAAACTCGAAAAAGAACACTGAATCATTGATTTTAAGATTAAACGCCATAAAAAATCACTTTCAATACGATTGAAAACATATTAATTAATATATGTTTTATGTATGTTGATGCACATGAGCGCACCGTCCCCCTAATTGTTATTAAGAGCCATTGTTAATAAAAAAAGAATATCCTGCCCCCAAAAGGCCAGAATACTCTTGCTAAGCTTATAGATGAAAATATAAAAAAGTGATTTTGTTTTAATCTCCCTGTTTGATCACTTCAAGGCTTTGGTAAGCTTGTTCGTGTTGAAACCGGAGTATATACATGCCATTCGGAAGGTCGACACCCATTTCCAGCACAATTTCTTGTTCTCCCAGATGGATGGCTTCATTAAAAGTTTTAATCAATACGCCCCTCGCATCAAAAAGCATAACTTCAAGGGTCGTCAGGTTTTTATCTTCATTATTATAATGGAGCAATACATTGTTGTAAAATGGATTGGGATAAACCACAAGCTCCTCCTCAAAATCCGCAAAATTAACAACTCTATAGGGGGACAATACTGTGGAACCATCAGGATTAATCACCCTTATCCGATAATACCGACTCCCTGACTTGTTCATTTCCTCGTCTAAAAATTGAAATCCAGCATTGGAAGGCTCCCAATTTACGGTGGCAATCACCTGAAAATCATCATTTTTAAAATTGGTAAAACCGCTGGCCAACTCTAGCTCATAATAAGAACCCGTTGTTCCTTTGGTCATCCAGTTCAACTCGACATCATCACCGAGTTTCATTGCTGTAAAATACTCAAAAGCATCTGCATAGGTAGTACTTTCATCTATATGCAAACCAATGCTTTCTACCAAATAAGCGGCTCCACCATTGTTGGCAAACTTCAACTGGAAACTCGTTGTGTACTCCTGCCCTGCAGCAGCTAGCAATTCAGAAATATCCTTATCGGCAATACTTTGCCAAGTGGTGTTCTTTTCCAGCTTTGCGATCATAACCCAATCGTCCGTATCCGCTCCCCGTACATATAGATTACTATTCGGTTGATCGTGTTGTACAAAATAATTGATGTTGAGCAAAATTTTATCTGCTGTTGTATAAGCTGATAGATTCAAGTTCAGGATAGCCTCGCAATTTTGATATTGATTGGCCGTTCCACCAATCGATAAGACATCGTCTCCACCAAAGCGCTTGACCGCAACGGCTGCGTTTTCATCCGTCTTAAAATCCCATTGTTCCATTTGATCCGGCCCTATGAGTTGACCAGAAAAACTTTGGGGATCAGTCGCTGAAAAGTTTTCAGAAAAATTGAGTTCCACAGGAGGATTAGGCAACTGCGTTACGAAGAAGGTATTCAACAAACTATCATTGTGATTATGACCATCATCTTCAATATTTACCCAAGATTCTACAAGGTATTTACCGGGTGTAGAGAAATCAACAGGTTGACTAAAAGTAAACAAACTGTTAGCCCCAGGTTCTACAATATTCATATTTTGCTCTTGGAAAAGCACATTGCCATCCACACTACAAAAGACAGGGAAATCGGAAACCGGATTATGCCCCGCATTCCTGAGGCTCACCTGCACGTATTCCATCCCCAAGGCAGTTGAAGTAGCCGCCCTTCCTCTTTGTGGCATGACCACCTCATCCAAGCTGATATCATTTTCCCAAGGGCAAATCAAGCCACTTTCTGGAACAGCACTCACGGCTACACAGCGCTGGCTTTCTTTCCCTGTTGGACTAACAGCCTGCACCGCAAACCAATATCTTTGTCCTGTAGTCAAACCTTCACCGGCCAAGTAGGTATTTTCCGTAGTATTTGCAATCCTCACCATTTCTTCCCCATCCATCATGTATACATTATAGGAAGTCGCTGTAGGATCCGCTGCCCATTCCAAATGTAGATATTTATCACAAATTGCAGCGACGGTAAAGTCTTCCGGGGATTGTTGAATCCGAAAAGGTAGGGCTGTTTGATCTGTTTGACCATTATCACTTTTGGTGATTCGGATAAGGCTATTTTCATTATAGTTATTTGGTGTAACCCAACTGAATGTTCTTCTATCATAATCAATATCCGAGGCTATCGTCTCCCAACTTTGTCCATTATTGTCAGAATAGGCTATGGAGAAAAGATCCCTGTTCCAATATTCCGCATCCCAATGGATAGAGATTTCTTCTGCCGGATTGATGCTTTCGCCACCAATCGGATAAGTCAATACCAGTTCAGGATAAACAATGTCATACACCAAGTAAAACTTTTGTGGCCCCACAGGAATAGAAGCGCCTTCAATATTGAGTTCAAAATTTCCCGCCGAAACATTACTGATGGTCACTTGTTCGATATTGTTGACATTATCCACTCCCCGAATCGCATTATCTGCCACATTTTCTGGGTTGGGATTCAAAATCCAAGGTAGATAAGTCGTATTCCCAGCATCAATGCTAAGATTGAGATCATTTACTAAAGTCGTAGTGGCCTGAGATTCTGCTTCCATGTCGTGCCAGTAAAGCATTACCTTCAACTGGTCTGCATTCTGCGGAACATCAATCGTAAAAGTCTGTGTTTCGCCATTGGCTATTTCTCCGGAAAAATAGCGGTTTTCTTCAATCACCTCTACGGCTCTCCTACCATTAATCAAACCAAAACCATAGATGTAATCCGGACCGGGATTCCCCAAATCTTCTGCCGTATTGCAAGCGATCGCTTTTATTAGGCCACCATCCGGTTTTTCATTATTATTCAATTTCCGATATTGTTCATTCAATAACACTAAGGTTCCGGCAACGGAAGGGGCGGACATACTCGTTCCATTACTGTTGAAATAATTATAATCCCTTCCTGTAGAAATCACGGAACGCCCGATGCCACAGATTTCAGGTTTGATGCGGCCATCTGCCACTGGGCCACGACTAGAATTGTTGGCCACTACCCTATTTTCATCGACATTTCCAACCGTCAATACATTTTTAGCACTTTGGTAATAGCGAATGACGGTTTTGTATCCAGGCGGAAAAGGTTCACAAGTACTGTTACCACTATTTCCGGCAGCAAAAACATGAAGCACCTTGTCATATTCCCGCATTTGCCAATCGAGGGTTTGACTTGTATAATTATAGGTACCGTTAGAAAAGCAATCAAAGCCGACACCATAAGAATTGTTGGTCAGCACCATTCCATAATCTTCAAAATATGATGCGGTATGTTCTGTTATATCAGAAACTTTTTGGGTAATGATGTCGCATTTTGGCGCCATGCCCTTATGCTTGGGATTCAGATTTCCTGCACTGCCAATAATTCCAGCGACGTGGTCTCCGTGCGCTCCAAAAGATTCATAGGTACCATCTGCTAGGCTGAAAACCCGTTCGTTAAAATCGATATGTTGACCGAGATCTCCTCCGTCGCCAACACCGATACAAACACCTTCCCCTTCCAAGTCTCGTCCTATCCCTACATTATTATGAAGGACATTGACCCGCTGTTGTAGTCTGTTTTCATGATTTAATTTTTGTCCTTGCTCCGTTCTAAGATCAAGAGAAGTTACCAATGGATTGGCAGCCAAGGGTTCAATATTGGATTTTGCGATAGTGATGGTTTGAATGGTAGTATTCCTGTGGGCGACACCTGTCGTAACAGCAGACAAACTGCTCAACGTTTCCTTAATTTTACTCGGGTTTGTTTTTGGATGGAAAACGACACCAATTTCCATATACCCCTCACCTCCTTCGGCGATAACTTCGGAAAGTTGCTCGGAAATCTTTGCAATGCTACTCCTGTTCGAAACAGAAGTAATGTGGAATGCCTCCAGTGTTTGAGCTGTAGTTCCAACAGGAAGGGCGGCATAATAACTGCTGTTACCAGCGTAAGAGAGCAGCTGAATATTTTGTGCTTCGATTGCTTCCATTTCCATTTTTGTAGGAATGGATTCAAAGTTTAAAATCGTGTAATATTTGTCATCATACTTTGATGCCTCCAATGCTGATTGGATACCGTTAGAATTTGTTGTTGCTATAGTAGCAGTTTGGTTTAAGGGCTTTTTATTTTGCGCCAGCACAAGACCACAAGACAAAAAAGCAACTAATAATAGTGCAAGATTTCTCATAATTAAGTTGATATGAACTTGGAAAATACCTTATATGCTGGGGGGTACAAAACAGAGATGGGAGAAAAACTGTAATGCCGTGTGTTACTTCTAAGTAAACAATTTGCATGCCGGAACATGCCAACGAGGTTGATTAGCACCAACATCTTGTGACAGCAATAATACTCACATGTTATTTTAAAACAAAGTGTAAATATCTAATTATAAATGTTAAACGAGAAACTTAATACAAAAGCAGTGATACAAGAAATGGATTCGTTATAAAAAAATTAGTTCACGTATTATGTATTGGAAAACATTGAAAAAAACAGACTAAAAAGCATTATTTGTTGCAAACAGACAAATAAAATTTTGAAAACACAGCTTTTTTTATTCAAAAATTCTAAATTCAGTAGTTGTTCATATTATCTTGCCTGCGTGAATCCACAAGGACAGGCAGGTTTAGTTGTTGTCATATTGCAGGTTTATTCTTCTTGCCAGATAATGCCACCTGCTTGGTTTATGTATAGCCATTTTCCTTTTTTTTCTGCTCTGGCCAATCCATCTCGAAATGGCAAAACTTCATCATATTCCGGCACGATGGGTTCTTGGGCTTTCTTATTGATAAAGCCCCATTTCCGGCCTCGCCTCACAGGGGCAAGTCCTTCGGAAAAAATACCGGCATCCTCAAATTGTGGTGCAATCACCAGATTGCCATTTCGATCAATATAACCATAGCGGCCATTGACTTCTACCAAGGCGTAACCTTCATTAAAACTATCAGCATAATCATAAACGGGTTCAATGACGAGTTCTCCTTTATCATTGATAAAACCATATTTTTCGTGGTGTTGAATAACGGCCAGACCTTCATAAAAATCCAGTGTTTCCTGTTCTTCGGAGAGGACTAGTTTTGGGGGCAAAATTTCTTGACCGTCTTTGTTTATTAATCCCCAAAGACCATTTTCCTTTACCGCCGCAATATCATTGGCGAAGCCCATTCCCATTTCGTAACGGTAATCCACACGAAGCTCCCCTTCCGGATCGATGTAGCCCAATTTTCCATTTTTGACAACGGCTGCCCGACCTTCCGAGAAATCAGCGGCCATGTCCCAAGCGGGAGCAATGCTATAGCCCCCAGAGGGATTGATGTATCCAAAATGGCCATTTTCCCTTACCGAGGCCAAGCCTTGTTTGAAATCGCCCGCATCTTGGTAATGGGGTTCAATAACAAAGCTTCCCCGTTTATTGAGAAAACCCCAAAGCCGGACAAGTTGTACCCTGGCCAATTCTCCTTCAAAACCACCGACTGCATTGAAGAGGTGCTTCAACAATAGACGACCTTTGGTATCTATGAAAACCAGTTTATTATTGAGGTGTACGCGTGCATAACCATTGTAAAATTCATCAACAGCATAGTATTGTGGCTCGATGACCAATTCGCCATTGGCATTTATAAAGCCAAACCTTCCTTTTTCTCTTATTTTATATAATGGTTCGTACATAAAAAATCCTTTATTTCTTGGCTCTTAAAGATAGAGGACAAATGGTGCCGGTACGATGTACCCTGTCAGGCAGGCTCTAATACATTCATTTTTCCTTTTTTCTACAAATGGTGTCAGAACTACGTTCCTTTCATAGCTCCAGAGGAGCGGAACCGTTTGTAGCAATTAGAACAGGGAAAATTATAAGCCTGCCTGGCAAGTCACGCAGACAGGGTGCAGAGCACCGTTCCTGCTATTATAGAACCTATTTCTTTTTCAAAAATCCGCGAAATTCTTCCAGAATATTGCGGCCTTCCTTATCCGATAAAAAACAGAATCGGCCATCTTTGCCAACAATGTGGTAGGCAGGCAATGTGCCTAGCCCATAGGTTTTTTGTACCGCTTCCATATCGGGCGCTAAAACATTTAAGCCAATAATCCTGTGTTTTTTAAGGGTCTTTTGCCAAACCTCTGCCTCCTTATCTAGGGAAACATTGAGCAGGACAATGCCCATATCCATCAGATCTTTTCTAAGGTACTCCGATTGAACAAAGCCTTTCAGACAAGGCTTGCACCAAGAAGCCCAGAAGCTGATGTAAACGACTTTCCCTTTGAAATCCGCCAAGTTGACGGTGTTTCCATCTAGATCGACGGTCACAAAATCTGGGGCTGCCGTTTGGGGGACAAAATCCAGATCCATACCATAGGTATCTATGACTTTTTGGGAGAATTCCGGATAAGGGTTTTCTTCATAATAGCGATCAAAATGCTTTTTGGCCAAGCGCGTTCTTCCGGTTCTGTCGTATTGCCGGATCATCAGTTCGGCCTGCAACCAGTACTTTGCCTGCTTTTTCAGGTTTTTATCCGCATGGTCATATAGTAAGTTAACAATATCAAAATCGTCGGGGTTCCCTGGTAAAAAAGAATAAAATAGATATGCCTTGAGGAAATTTTGATAATATTTTTCTTCAATCAGGTCTTCAGCACGATATTTCCCCCAGCGGAATGCCTTGTTTTTATCTTTTTCAGTACGCATTTTTGCTTCCTTCCAGTAAGGTTGGTTGAGCACATAATACATCAGCAATTCGACAGCATTTTCATACTTGGCTTTCTGTTCAAATTTTTGAATCAGGTCTTCGGGGGCGTGTTTTTGTTGTTTGAAGAAAGCCTTCTGAGCCGTTTCCCGATCCACGATATCTTTGCGAAAAGCATCTGGTGTTATCGTCTTAAATTTGGAAAACAACTCGGCAGGAAAATCTACCGAGACATAACCCGCCTCGAACTGGGTGATTTCCTGTGGTGGGAATTTCCGATGAAAATCGGCTAAAAATTTATTATTGGTGGCACCTTCTCCTTCAAAATGGAGGGATTCCCATATTTTTTTAGCATCAAAATGCATTTTTAGGTCATGAGGAACGGCCATGAATACTGGGATGACTTCCTTGCCGTAATGGATATGGACAAGTTGGTCTTCCTGTAGATCGAACATAAATTCGACTTGTCCATTGTCTCCGAGATAGATTTTGGCAATGTTGGGACTGTCCGCATTTTTATGTTTATAATAATAAATAGCAATTTCCTGCTCGACAGGGTTATCGACCTTGATGGATATTTTGAAACTCTCTGCCCACAGGGGGGAGAGCGCGATCAAGAAGACCATAAAAAAGACCAGTGGTGCTTTCATGGATGACCGGAAAGTACAAATCAGTTTTCTCATTGGCCGCTAAGATAAGAAATTTTTGTTGATTTTTCTGGCGGGCTTATTCCATAATTGTCTGGAACAGAATTTTCAGGATTTGTTGATTTTCAGGATTTTCTGTCGGTCAATTTTCAATTGACCTCTATCGGCCACGCTTCATACATTAAGTAGTCATTTTTTGGAAAAGTTGCTTACTCAAACTTTTTCTCTTACACCTATTTTTTCTTCCAACTTTTAATTTGTGCCCTAACCTCGTCCATTGTAAAAAGTTTCCCGTCTTTTATTTCCTCTTTCGCTTGCTGCAAAATGTTCAATAATACTTCTTCTTCGATAGGTTCTCCTTCACAGACTAAATCTTTTACTGTCATTTTTTATCTTTTAGATTAAGGAGCTGGAAAATATAATTATAAGAACGTCGTAAGCATTACGACGCTACGTGAAATTAACAATTTTTTGATAAATAAAATTTATAAATCACAAAAGCTAACACTGCCGAAAGTACAATTTTAATGACGGCTCCCGGCACAAAGGGATAAAAGCCATATTCGAGGGCTTTGGTGAATCCAAATTTGAGGCTGAGCCAAAGGACACCACAAAACATCAACAAGGCTGTTGCCAGAAACATAGCAAGTAGGCATTTAAGGAAACTGTTCCGCCAGCCGTTGTCGCCTAAGTATCCGGCGAGGAAAGCAGCGGGGAGAAACCCAACAAGGAATCCAGCACTGGCTTCCTGAAAGACCGCTGCACCACCTGCGCCATCGGCAAAAACAGGGAGACCGACTGCTCCAAGCATGAGGTAAATTAGCACGGCGAGTGTTCCTGTCCCACTACCGAGCAGAAAGGCGACCAGTAAGATAATAAAGCTTTGCCCGGTGATAGGGATGTTGGCCTCGTTCCAGGGGAGATTGATCGTGAGGCGCGCGAAGAGAGCGAACAGGAGGATGGCGGGGATGAGGAGTTGTGTTTTATTCATGGCGTAAAAGTAGAAATTATATTTTTCTTTGACAATTTTCGGGAATATCTCAATTAGGATTCACTGGATTAGTTAGTTTTCGGGATTTTGTTAATCAACCTTCAATTGTCCTCTCGATTGGCCATGACTTTTCCTAAGCACCTAGTTTTTTAGCCACAGAAAAATTAAAGATAGTCCCACCAGTGGGATTCGGCTCAATCCAGATTCGGCCACCATGTATATTGGCGACCCTTTTGCAAGTCGAGAGGCCAATGCCTGACCCCTCGTATGTGCTATTGGTATGCAATCTTTTGAACGGTGCGAATACATTCAGCCGGTATTTTTCGGGGATACCGATGCCATTATCCGTTACAGAAAACACCCAATGAGACGCTGTTTCCGAGGCAGCTATTTTTATTTCTGGCGGAATGGATTCGTTAAATTTAATACCATTGTTAATAAGATTGTAAAAGATCAAACCTATCAACTCTGGGAAGCATTTAATTTTTAGAATCTGAAAACACATTGTTATTTCAACACCCTTTTCTTTTATGACACTTTGCAAATCCAGCAATTTTCCTTGGATAATTTGTGTCAGATCAACTTCCTCTGGGTTGCTGCCTTTTCCTCCAGTTCTGGCATAAGTCAGAATATCATCAACAAGTTTTGACATGCGC
>JAHDGC010000261.1 GCA_020627865.1 Saprospiraceae bacterium
ATTGGAAAAAGAATCTATCGGAACACCTGGAGCTGTTTGTCTCATGATGTCCATCCCAGCAGAAAACTTTGGGTCATTCAAAAATTCATCCAGACTTTCTTCTGCTAAGGAATCTTGTTCTGGAGCGATATTTGTCCCTAAACTCATTTGCTGCATAGGCGGTGCCTCGCTACGTCTAGGGGCATTAATCCCCTGAGCATTACGATTCGGATTACGAATTCTTCTCGCTCGCCGTCTTCGCTTTCCGTCCATCATATCATCCAGCGATTGCCCTTTGGCATCTTCAGCAATATCCAAGGCTTTCTGGATGGCCGTTTCATTTCCAATATGCAAATAGACATCTATCAATTTATCAAAAACATCCTGCACACTTTCCAGAAAAGCGACCTTTCCTTCATCCGTGTATAATTTGTTTTGCCGTTTCAAAATAAAAGCAATGCTCTTTTCCAAATAATTTGCTGCACTATGCCAAGTCTCCGTGTTTACCGCACAACAGCCCAAGCCCCAATAGACATGCCAGACCAAACCGTCACGCGATTTTTCTGTATGAGACAAGGCCTTTTGATACACTTCATTCGCTTTCCCGAAATTCTGTTCTCCAAGATAAAGTTGTCCGAGTTGGGCATATACCTTTCCTGCATTTTTGTAATCTTCTTCTTTTTCAAATAAGGCAATCGCTTTTTGATAAATGGGAATGGCTTCTTGTATTTTGTTTTTTTGAAAAAAAAGACGTGCCCGCAAAGCATAAGCATGTTTTTTATCCACCTCCTCTCCATGTTTATCCAACAACACAAATGCAGCATCGACTTTTTTCGCTGCACCATCCATATTTTTTTGCTGTCGGAGAATTTCTCCAATTTTAACTAATGCTTGTGCCTTGAGTAATGGTTGTCGTTCAATATTTTTTTGTAGTAAAATTTGCTGATAGGCATTCAGTGCGGGATTCAGCTGTGGTTGATAAAAATAACTATTCCCGATTTGATGTAGTAAAGCAATATGTAGAAACTCATCCTGCATGGCTTCTTCTATAGACGTTTCCATTGCGGGATCAAAAACGTCCGGCACTTCAATTTCCTGATTTTGATGAAAAGACTTACTAACCGTACGCAGACGTCTTATAGTTTCTTCCAAATTTTCATCTACGTCATTCAATGCTCGAAAGGCGGCTTCATAGGCATACAAGGATTTTTGGATATCCCCTTTTTGCGCTAGAATTTTTCCTGTTTTTTGATATAAAATCGCGGTAAGTTTTGGTTCCTTTAAATCTTGGGATAACTTCAAGGCTTGCAATTGGATATTTAAAGCAGCACCGAGCTTTTTATTATTTATGAGCTTTTCTATCTCTGTTTGTAATGCTAGTATTTTCTTGTAATTCTTTTTCATTGGGGATGGAGATTATGAGCAGTTATCAAATATTATTTATTAATATAACGATTTTTCCAAAAAAATGTTTGGTTACAAAACATTTCCGATAAGGGCAAAAAAAACAGCCGACCACACCTTTGTGGCCGACTGTTAATCTTTAAAAACATTCTCTAATATGTCTAGAAATTAGGACATTTCGTTTTATAGCGACTTCTAGCCGGACTAACATAAATTAAAGACAATTCGTAACCTCCTCTAAAGTTGGTTGCATTCTTCAACGTTGAAATATTAATATCATAACTGATTCCCAGTTGAATACGCTCCAATTCCAAAACGGCAGTTAAGACTAAGGCATCAATGTTCAATGATTTTTCGGAACCGTTGACAAGATGTGTCCAGAGGCCAGCCCTAATGGCTACCTCCCGCCAGTCATGGTTACTGTAGCGGAAATTAGTCCCTACGGTTGTATTGTAGGAAGGCCCTTGGAACATCACAGAAACCGCAGGCAGCATACTCAGTTCATCCGTAAAAGGAATTTCTCCACCAATATGACCATTGAAACGCATGTTCATAGATTCTGTACTATTATCCAACAAACCAATTTTCGGTCCATTGATATGGTTAACAGAACCACCCGCATAGATGCTAAGGTTATCGTCCATTAAGGCATACCACATCACACCTGCACCGAAGTCTATAAAGATATCACTGGTGTAATTATCATTCAAATTTTCTAAGGATGCAAGCCCATCTGGGTTAGGGAGATTTAAACCACTGTCGAATTGGGTACTGAACCAAAAATCACGAGATTGGACACCCAACTGACCACCGCCACCTTGGATACCGACAATCAGATACTGATCTCCAGTCCGGTAACGACTACCGTTTAACTGCTTCATGTAGGAAGCATTGAGGTTAAAATAAGTTTGGTTGAAGTTTGCGATGCCGGCAGCATCTCGTAAGGCACTGACCCCAACGGCAAAAAAGTCGTCTCCGGCAATGTGAAACTTCATATCGAAGCTCGCACCAATTGTCCGGAAAGGATCTTTGTCCAGCACACTGGCCCACTGTTCTCTATAATTAACCGCTGCTCTCCAATCGCCCTCATATACACCTGTCATGGCAGGATTCAGGTGTAGCGGAGCAGCATAGAACTGTGAAAATCTTGGGTCTTGTGCTTTACTTTCTTCAACAAAAAATAAAGAAATGAACAAGACTAAAATCATGGATAAACCGTAAAAACGCTTCATATAAATTCTATTTTCAATTTTCTCAAAATAGTGGGGTAAGTAGTGATTGGTCTAGTAATAATTTGCATTCACCAAAAAACTGCGGCTCAATACTTACACCTTAAAAATAAGCAAATCTTTTCAAGTAAAGGGTATACAAGGGCAAAAACTGTTAGATATAAATAATTGGCATGGGTTGTAATTACAAACACCATATCATCATCGAATCACCGTTGTTTGGCCCTTGAATGTTTCAGTTACATTATCTACATATACAGCTTCAACAACCCAAATGTAAACGCCAGAAGGTACAGGCGTTGCCCCAAATCTTCCATCCCAGCCTATCGTAAAATCGTTTGCATCATTGACGACATCAAAACCACCAGCTTCAAAGATCAATTCTCCCCAACGATCATAAACCCGGAAAGACCGCACTCGTGTACCGGGCTTTCCATGTACAATCAAGACATCATTGATATTATCATTATTAGGGGTAAACCCTGTTGGAACGTAAACGCCCCTTGTTTTATTGACTTCCACCAGTATTTCATCGAAAGCCTCACAGCCTTTATCATCCCGACCAAACAATTCGTATGTAATCGTATTTTGAGCATAGCTCCAAGGGTTATAACAGGTATCACAACTCAATGTACCTTCATAAGGAGCCAACCAAATTAACTCCGCTAATCCTTGCGCATTGTCATAATTTCCAAATAACTGAATACTATCCCCTACCTCAAAAGAGACATCCTCTCCTGCATCTACCACAAACTCATCGGGGCCAGGCACCTGTATTGGAGACTCTACCACACAACCATTAGCATCAACGATATATGCCGTATACCATCTAGATTCCAATCCAATTTTGGTACTGGAACCATTATAATTTTCGCCATCCAAACTATACTGAAATGGTGGTGTTCCTCCTATTGGATTAATAAAAATAGAGCCATCACGATCACCAAAACAAGTGATGCTATCTACAGAAAGATTAGCAATCAAACGACCGGGTTCATTCACCAATGCGGAATCCGTATACATACAGCCATTGGCATCTGTTACGGTAACAAGATTATATCCGGCAGCCAAATTTGATGCCACTTCCGTCGTATCGCCGTTAGCCCAGTTATACTGGTATTGTGGCGTACCACCGATAACAATTGCTTGAGCGGAACCATCTGTATTGCCATAGCAAATATTATTGACCACGTCAAAATCCAATGTTATAGGTCCAGGCTGATCTACCACAACAAAAGTGTCTACAACACAATCATTGGCATCCGTTACCGTAACGAGATAAGTGCCGGCAGCAAGGCTATCGGCCGTTTCCGTAGTTTGATTGTTAGTGTTGGCGCCCCACAAATAGGTAAAAGGCGGGTTATTTCCAACGGCAGTAATTGTTGCAGAACCATCCTGCACACCAAAACAAGAGGCATCCGTAACATCAGGTATCAAATCTGTTTGAGGTGGTTGTGTCAATTCAATGCTGGCCACATTGGTACAACCTTCACCATCTGTTACGGTTACTTCATAGATAATATCACCTAACAACATTTCAACGACATCGGTTGTTTGTATTGGTGTTGTATTCCATTCATACGTATAATCTTCATTATAACCATTTCCGGCACCTCCGGCCACAGAGGTTACAGCAACTTGGCCATCTGCATAACCATAACAACTTGGCTCTACAATGGCCAGTGTCGGCATGATTTCGGACAATTGATCAACAATAATGGAATCAATGGTTAAACAACCATTATCATCAATGACGGAGACATAATAAGTCGTTCCTCCCGTAAGGTTATCCGCGATAGGTGTCGCTTGTCCGTTACTCCACTCGTAGGTATATGGCGGTGTTCCATCTGTAGCGATGACCTCAGCTTGCCCACTGCTCGCCTCAAAGCACCCCACCATTAATTGGTTTACTGTAGTCAACACAAAAGTATCTGGTTGACTGATTTCAACCATTGCATCAGAGATACATCCATTCGCATCCGTTACCTGAATCGTATAAGTGTCCGGGAGCAAATTCATCACATCTGGTGTTGTTTCTGCATTATTCCAAAAATACATATAAGGTTCAACACCCCCAGTGACCATAGAGGATGCCGTTCCGGAAGCCTCACCATAACAAAGTGCATCCTGTCCAGTAACGGTAACGATTAAAGTATCTGGTTGCGTAATAGTAACCGGAGCTGTAGCCGTACAGCCATTGGCATCCGTAACCGTTGGATTATAAGTACCAGCGACAAGGTTTGTGGCAACAGGAACGACCTGTGCAGCAATATCATCCCAAAGGTAAGTATATGGTAAAGCCCCACCAGTTGCACTAATTGTTGCTGCTCCCGAATCTTCACCGTAACAATCTACATGCGACGGAAAGATATCAAGAATTGCAATAGCATCCGCGGCTGGTACAGAAATCGTATCTGTCATTGTACATAAATTCAAGTCTGTTACCGTTACTTCGTATAAGCCCGGCGCAAGTCCCGTTGCCGTAGCGGTTGCTTGGAGCGGCGTTGTATTCCATGCATAAGAATAATTCCCCTCTCCTCCGGAAGCATCCACCGTAACGGAACCATCATCTGTTCCGGTACAAGTAGGGGCTGTAGCCGAGAGTGTCAAGACCATAGGAATGGCACCGATGACTTCTGTTGGGCCAGCCACACCTGTGCAACCATTATTATCGGTTACGGTAACGCTATAAAAACCGGCTTCCAAGTTCAATGCGACAACATCAGTCTGCATCAGCACATCGTCCCATTGATAGGAAAAAGGCGGCGCACCGGAAGTAACATTTGCAGCGGCATTTCCATCCGCAGAATCGACACATAAAGTCGGATTCGTTGTAATATTTACCTCGACAGAAGCACCATTATTTACAGTAACCTGATTCATAACCGTACAACCATTATCATCCGTAACGGTCACGCTATAGGTTCCGGCAAAGAGACCAGTAGCCGTTGGCGTATCTTGGTCTCCCGTAGAAGGATCCCACAAGTAAGAATAAGGTGCCTGTCCCCCACCCGGCATAGCTGTTGCCGTACCGTCTCCATCTGCACCACCGCAAGTTGCTTCTGTTGAAGTCATATCTAGGGTAAGCATCATGGCGGCAGAGATTTCAAAATTTTCTACATCCATACAACCATTACTGTCCGTAATGGTAACATCATACATGCCCGGCGCCAAACCGGAGACCATATCCATACCTGTATTGTTGGCACTCCAAGCATAGGAATATGGTGCTGTCCCGCCTGAGCCTGAAGCTGTGGCAGAACCATCATCGACTCCTTCACAGATATTATTTTGAGGTGTAACAGAGGCGACAAGCGGATCAGGTTCGAAGATGCAAGCCTCGGCCGTACCCGTACAACTATTTCCATCAGTTACCGTAACAACGTAGCAGTTTCCGGGCGCAAGGCCACTAGCCGTTTGGCCAAAAGTTGCGGGCACAGTTCCCCAAACATAATTAAAGGTACCAGAACCACCCATTGCCATTGCGGTAACTGCGCCATCAAGTGCACCATTACAACTTACAGAATCAATCTGGAGATCAATAACGATTTCATCCGGTTGTGCAAAAGTAAAAAGGAGCGTATCTGTACAACCCATAGCATCCATTACTACGGCCACGTGATCACCCGCACCGATATTGAAAATACTAGATCCAGGGATAAATGGCGAACCATCCAATGAATAAACTAGTGGAGGAGTCGAACCTACTGTAATGGTATTAATAAGTCCATCTGCCACACCAAAGCAAGTGGGTTCCTCAAAATCAATCAGATCAAAATCAATATTACAACCATAACTATAGGTACATTGTAAACTTCCTGTTTCTACAGGGCATGTTGCATTAGCGATATTGGTTTGAACCAGTAACTCTACGGTTTCCCCAACACTGAGACCAGTTATGGTATGGGAAAGTGTTCCAGATGGTGTTTCCCAAGTCATGCCGTTGTCCAAACTGATGCTATAATCATCTGCACCGGTAATGGGCGTCCATTGCATGGTTAATCCACTAGCGGATTCATCACAGAAATCCAGCACAGGCATAGGCAATGCATCGACCACTTCGACATCAAAAGTATTGGTAGCTGTACAGCCAAAATTATCACTAGTTTCCAAGACATAAGTTGTAGAAATAGCGGGAGTTGCTGTCGGTTCCGGACAATCATCGCAAGACAAATCCGTTGCTGGTGTCCAGTTATAAGACAATTCATTTTCACTTTCAAAACACATGGACCAGTTTTTCAGCAAGCCCATATTATTAAGGCCAAACTTATCAGAGACCAACAATGTCCATTCTCCATTTGTAGGGGAATCATCTAAGATTGACCAATCTCCTTCGGGAATAAAATTTCCGGTATATGGGGAAGTCCCGGCAGAAATAGGCATGGTAGCATCTGGCGTAAAACAAGTGTTGGTATAAAAATCAGAAGAACCTCCGTTCTCTGTACTCAATTCTAGGATTTTTCCGTCAGGTGATCTCAAGAGTACCAAGACATCCCCTAAATAATCGGTTTCCAAATTCACACATACCCCACAAATATTCGTCAGGGCATCTGCAATCAAACTTGGATAAACAGATGCAACACTCAGCTTTGCTTCATAAGGATTGTTAGGCGGATGATTAGAGTTACCAAAGGCATACAACGGAAAAGCTTCATAAGTTACAGCCTCACTCAAGGGAGCGACCACATTGGCATCTAGGGACAATTCTTCTCCGTTACAAACGGTCGCTTCGAAGTTTTCTGGTACAGTTTCTTGGCAATTGTAGCAAGCCGGATCAATAGAAGGCAGGACATCTATCAAAATAATGGTATCGTTGGTACAACCAAAATCATCCGTCACCCGGAAAGTATAACTTGCCGTTCCTGCATTTTGAGGAGCTGCCGCAATAGAATCTACATTAATTAGATTTGTAGGTCCGGGATGAAAAATGGTTGGATTATCCGCCCAAGCATACTCTACCAATTGTGGGGTAAAAGTTTCTAGATTCGGATAAAGATCTGTAGCGAAATTTATACTCCAAGAAAAGATAAAGCCATTATCTGCCCCCCATTCGTCCGTAACCCGTAGTGTCCATTCTCCATTGAGCGGGCAACCGATCAGGTTATCTAAGTTTTCAAAAGAAGCATAATCCCCAGCAGGTAGCGGACTAAGTCCAGGATTATTCACAGCAAAATCCCTAAGCGGCTCTGCGCCTTGTGGCGTCCAGCAATATTCATATCCTTCTCCTGGCTGAATCCAGCCCCAAGGGGTTTCGATAGCATCAGGCGCACTGGCGTCATCCGGATCGAAAGGGATTCCAAGATTTGCAGATACACCTGGGCCAGTTATTTGTTGTACCAAGGTAATCTCTTCCCCATCAGGGCAAATTAATTCGATTTCAACATCGCCCATGTAAGAATGCTCCATATTCAAACATACGCCCACAAAGTCGTTCACATCTGTCAATACCTGACCTGGGCTAAAATCCGTAAATAGAATACTGGTTTCATACGAAATTCCGACACCATCCGGTAGCGGAAGCGAATCGGAGCGCACCCCTTCTGCCTGAAAGGAACCCTCTACTGGAATAACGGAAACTTCATCATCATCATCAAACTCATTTACCCTAGCGGCAAGCTGCACCGTATCTCCGGAACAAATTTGGCTAGGAATGTCACCAGCAATTTGAAAATTAGGTTTTGTAGAAACCCGAACACGCTGGCTGATCAGGTTAGAATTATTGCAACCCAGTTCATCCGTGATGGACAATTGCACGATGTAGCCACCCGGTTCTGCATAGGAGTGAGACGTCGTAGGGCCAACAGCCAAATTTCCATCTCCAAAATTCCATTCAAAGGAAGAATTCAGGTCAGAATGCTCGTAAACGACGCCATTCTCAGGATAATTTCCCGTACCTGTAAAATAAATAATTTCTCCGGGGCAAACATCAATCCAACCATTATCCGCGGGTTCGGCTGGCGGGTCAGTACTGACCAGCACCGCCTCAATCAATTGGCAAGCTGGGATACAGCTGATGTTTGCACTCCATCCTGCGGCTTGGTTGGAGCCATCAGAAACAAAAGTTATCGTGAGACAACCTCCCGTATTTTCGGCGGAAGCCTGAATAGCAAAAGTGGCTCCGGGTTCAAAGTCATCATTACAAGCAATGTTGGGTGCGGTAGCATCTTCCCCGTCGAAAAAGCATAGTAAATCACCAGCTCCGAAGGTTGGGTTAAAAATCGTAATTCTTATGTGTGTACCATCTGACGAGTTTGGGTCTGCACAAATTGTTGTGGTCAGGTTCTCATTGGGTCCGTAATCTCCGGTACTCCCTCCACTATCGGTAAAAACACCGGAACAGTCAG
>JAHDGC010000262.1 GCA_020627865.1 Saprospiraceae bacterium
TCAATTGGTTGCAGAAGATATAAAATTAACTTTTCATGGATTAGATACTTATGCTGATATTTATATCAATGGGGAAAAGATGCTTTATGCGAACAATATGTTTAGAACTTGGGAGATAGATATAAAAAATCAAGTTCAAGAAGGTAAAAATGAAATCCGTATCTATTTTCATAGCCCTGTAAAAAAAACAAACACCGCAGAAAAAGCACTGGGATATGAGTTCCCCGGCGGACCAAGAGTAATGGCGAGAAAGGCGCAGTTTCATTTTGGTTGGGATTGGGGGCCACGACTTTGTGGGGTTGGCATCTGGCGATCTGTAACCTTGCAGTTTTCCAACCAGGCCAACATTACACATTGTCAATTGCCCTATACTATTTTAGAAAATAAAAAAGTAGCGATTAGACCTGTTGTTGAAATCGAAGCTTTCAGCACAACAAATGCCAATCTGTACTTTAAAATAGCAGGACAAGAAATCCATAAAGAAATTTCTTTAAAACTTGGGAAAAATATAGTTAATCTGAAAGCCGATATTCCGGACGCAACATTGTGGTGGCCAAACGGTATGGGTAAAGCTCATTTATATGATGCAGATATTATGTTAAAGATAGATGACAAAATAATAGATACTTATCAGAAAAAAACAGGATTCCGTACTGTAGAATTGGTCACCCAAAAAGAAGGGAAAGGCAAAACTTTTTATTTTACAGTAAATGGACAACCCGTTTTCATGAAGGGGGCGAACTATATTCCTCAAGATATTTTCCAAAGTCGGGTCACGGAAGCACATTACCAAAACATTATCCAAGAAGCCCTTGATGCCAATATGAATATGCTGCGGATTTGGGGTGGCGGCATTTATGAAAATGATATTTTTTATGATTTGTGCGATGCCAACGGGATACTGGTTTGGCAAGATTTCATGTTTGCCTGTGCTATGTATCCCGGGGATGAAGCTTTTCTAGAAAATGTAGCGATAGAAGCGAAGGAAAATGTTTCCCGTTTATCCCACCACCCTGCTATCGCGCTTTGGTGTGGGAACAATGAAAACGCTGAGGGCTGGCATCGCTGGGGCTGGCAAAATAGTTTTTCAAAAAAACAACGGGCGAAAATCTGGGGAGATTATCAAAAATTATTTCAAGAATTATTACCTGATATTGTAAAATCCATCACACCAGAAATACCTTACTGGGAATCTTCCCCGCAATTTGGCAGGGGCAATCCCCAGCATCAATTTGAAGGGGATGCTCATTATTGGGGTGTTTGGCATGATGCAGAACCGTTTGAAATGTTTGAAAAAAAAGTACCGCGTTTCATGAGTGAATATGGCTTCCAGTCTTTCCCTTCGGAAACAACGATCCATAGTTTTACCTTACCGGAAGATCGCGATCCTGACTCTGAGGTGATGTTGGTACACCAAAAGCATCCGAGGGGAAATAAACTCATTCGGGAATATATGAAGCGGGAATACCCAGAACCAGCAGATTTTTCCTCCTTCGTTTACATGAGTCAACTTTTACAAGCTGAGGGTATGCGTAAAGGTATTGATGCCCACCGACGTTCGCGTCCTTACTGCATGGGTACACTTTACTGGCAATTGAATGATTGTTGGCCTGTTGCCTCTTGGTCGAGCATGGATTATTATGGAAACAGAAAAGCGTTCCATTATTTTGTAAAAAAAGCTTATGCGGATGTTGTTGTGATTCCGGTTATTGAAAAGGATTCCATTAAAGTATTCGTCGTTTCCGACAACACCACTCTTACAAAAGAAAATTTAAGTTTAAAGTTGATAGATTTTTCTGGCCAAGTTTTGCACAAAAAAAGTATTGTTGTAGATATAAAAAAGGGGATGAGTCAGTTGGTGTTGCAGGAAGCGGTTTCGGATTGGCTGCAAGAGCAGGACAAGGCAAGTGTTTTCTTAAATTGTAAATTTGATCGTATGAACGAATGGCCGGAGCGAAATGCTTATTTTGCTATTCCCAAACTGTTACAATTACCCAAACCAGAAATTCACAAAAATATTCAAAAAATCTCATCCGGTTATGAAGTGACCATTACATCAGATACATTTATACGAGGGCTGCACCTCTCTATAGGTATTCCCGGTCAGTTTAATGATAATTTTGTAGATGTGATTCCCGGAGAGTCAACGGTTTTGTATTTTGAAACTGAAGAAGTGATTGACGATTTTGGGGAAGAATTGCGGGTTAGGTGTTTGAATGATTATTGAACAGTCTCTCTCTACCGAATATAACAAGGAAGGCCTACATATAATTATAATTTTTCTAACTCATCAATACTTATCCCAGTTGATTGTGATATGATGTTATAATCAACCCCTAGTTTTTTCAAGTTAAGTGCTGTTTTCAGATTTGTTTTCTGCTCTACTTCTTGTTCTACCTCTTCTTTTACCTCTTGCTTGACCTCTTCTTTCATCTCTTGCTTGACCTCCTCTTTCATCTCTTGCTTGACCTCCTCTTTCATCTCTTGCTTGACCTCTTCTTTCATCTCTTGCTTGACCTCCTCTTTTGCCTCTTGCTTGACCTCTTCTTTTGCCTCTTCTCTCATCATTTCTCTCATAGATACTGTTTTAGCCAGCATCATTTCGAAGTGCATTCTTTGTTCTGAGGTCATTGACCTTTTATCCAACTTCTCCGTGATCTTTTCCAACCAATCTTCCGCTAAAAATTCAGGTAATTGATTTGCCTCTTGATATTTATCTAAATGCTTCATGACGAATATAAGTTTTTCTAAATCTGATTCAAGATCTTCTTTTTCCTTATCAAATTTACTAATTTCTACTATTATATGCGAGATTTGATCGTCCAATTCTTCCCCATATTGATTTTTTAACGTTCCATGATGATAATATGACGCCAAAGCGGGAAAAATATCCTTTGCCAGAAACCCAATGCAGTATACTTTAGGTAGATTGTCAAACTTATATTTTCCTTTCTCTACGAAAGTATTAAATCGTTGAAATGCATAAAATTTAGATCGCTGGATGTAGTGTTTATACCGTCCTAACTGCATCTCTACGATAAAATTATTTCCTTTTTCATCCTCACATAGCAGATCATATAACCCTCCTCTGGAGTCTTCTGTATTCCCAAAGAACTCATTCCTCAGAAATTGAACGGTTTTGATATCTTCCTTGCTTTGAATCAGAGCCTTTAAAGCCCTTCTTAAAAAATAAGTATTATTCTCATCTGCAAAAGTCACTTTAAAACCATAATCTGATAAGATAGATATGAATCTTTTTCCTTCTTTATTTTCCATAATGACAAAACTAACAATTTTTTTCACCTGAATATCAGATCATTACCAAAAAGCTACAACAGATATTTTCTCCCGATAACCAACCATTATACCTTCCCATCCGTTTAACCTTATAAACGCAAGATGCGCACATGAAATTTAAGCCTGAAAGTAACGACGAAACACTAATCAAAGGGTGCCTTGAAGAAAATCGCCTCGCTCAGAAGTATCTGTACCAACGATACTTCGGACAAATGCTCGGTATCTGCATGCGATACAGTAAAGGAAGAGAAGAAGCAACCGAAATTCTCAATATGGCCTTTTTGAAAGTATTTAAATCCATCCATCTCTACCAGCCTACCGGTTCCTTTGCCGGATGGATTGCCCGTATTGTTTTCAATACGGCCATAGACCATGTACGGAAACATGCTCGGTATAAAAAAGTCATGGATTTTGAATCAAAAAAGGAATTGCATACCCAAAATGATGCAATAGACCACCTCGCGACGGAAGAACTCTTCGAGATGATCCAGCAATTACCCATTACCTCCCGAACTGTCTTTTCGATGTATGTTATTGACGGATTCAAACATCGGGAAATTGCCAAAGAACTCAATATCAGCGAAGGCACCTCAAAGTGGCATTTATCTGTAGCCCGGAAAAAATTACAGGAATTCATCAATCATTATAACAGGGTCGATATTAGGATATGAATACATTTAATAAACATAGAGATCTACAATTCAGGCATCGGATTAAGAATCACGATTTTGGGTTTGATGAAAGGGCTTGGGAGGACATGGAAGTCTTGCTGGATAAATCTCCACGCAGGGTACCGAAATGGTATTTTCATTTTAACCTCTTCCTCATTGGTGTTTTATCCATTTGTTTGTCCTGTTTCTTCCCAGTCATCATTGATGAAGTCGTTACGCCGGAAAGCACCGAGGATAATTTTGTGCCGGAGCAAAAGTCCATCCCTACGACACCAACTCCGGAGCAAGCACCAGATCAGAAAACCACTCCCGAGGAAGACAAACCCAAAGCCAAGGCGACCATGCCCTTAAATTATGCCGCTGCACCAGCAAAAGAAGGACACCATTCTGGACAGCAGCATATTAATACTATTACAAAAACTGAAAGTATTCCCTTTTATTCCACACAACATGACATTGTAAATAACGGAAGCCCTGCTCATAGTATCTTCATGGATAAAAAAGCAGGGCAAATTTCCCAACAACAAACAGGGAACATTACTGATGAATACGATGATTTAATTACAGAACAATCAGGAATTCACCAAAGCGGGCAAGTATTTCCACCTATAGCAAACATTAATACTACAACACTGGAAGGAAAGCACAGTGCATTTGAAGAACTAAATACCGAAATAGATTTACCGAAAAACAAGAAGGTTACATTTGGAGCCATTGCCGGCGCTGGTATTCAGATGATGGATCAAGCATTTGAACGTCCCACAACAATGGCTGTTGCTGCCGGTGCATATGCCCATATTCCAGTTAAGGGAAGGTGGGCTGTAAAAGTGGAGCCACAGATGCAGTACAGTTTGCCTCAAGGTAATTCGACAATAAATAGTTCCGGGAAATTTGAACTTGATGAGTCGTTAAGCCCTCAAGAAGATATAGAAATGAACACTCCTAAACAGTCCAATGTATTGATTTCTATTCCAGTTATGGCAGCGTACAAGCTAAGCCCCCAAACAGCATTGGAAGCAGGTATTGTTCCTTCTTACCGTCCTAGCGAAAATGTAGATCAAAGTAAAGACCTTGCAGAAAATAATGCTGCTCTAGCGGTACAAACGAAAACAACCTTGGGGTTCGCTGTTGGTTTAGAACAAAAATTGACGAAGAAAGTAGCCGTCAATGTTCGGTACCATAGAAATTTAACTTCCCCTTCTTCCCTTAAACCAGACAGTAGCGTTATGGTTTCTGCGAGGTATAAATTTTAATGAGATTGTTTCCTTTTTGCAAATACTGTAACACGATTTATACATTTTGCAAAAAAAATAACCCGCAGATTTATAACACTACACGAATTCACCAAAATCTCAAAAAAACATAAAGCATTTTTCAAAAAATGTGTCTGCAATGGTACCGCAGACACATTTTTTATTTAGATAAAAGTCTTACCTTTACCATTATTAAACATCATACAAAACAAAATAAATTTACAATGAAGAAAACAATCCTACTATTTGTTTTAGGTACTTTTATGTCCCTATCTCTAACTGCGCAAAAATCATTTTACCTGCAATTCAACACTGGTTACGGATTTCAGGGGCTCAAAGATGATTTGGGTTCTCCATTTTCGGAAGTTGGTTCTCTAGACTTTACCCTCAATGCAGATAGCAGCTTGTTAGCAAAAATACCACAAGGAACCTTGGGCGATGGTTTCAAAGCAGAGCTTGGTGCGGGGTATATGTTTAATCCTAATTTTGGCGTTGAATTGTTATTGGGTTACGTGTCTAGTCCTACTACAGCTTTGGCCGACTATCAAAGTGCGGGGTATACGGCGTTGCATGAAGTACAAAGTTACAGGGTTGTGACAGAACCTCAATTGGTATTTCGTGCCGGAACGGGCAAGCTACAACCTTTTGTCAAAGCAGGACTTGTAATTCCATTGTTTGGAATAAGTAACACTACGGTAAACATTGTAGATAAAGAAGGAAGATTGCTGGTCGAAACTATAGAGGATGCTTTAGGAGGGATTGAACTTCCGCCGGGGATAGACCTCTCTCAATTAGGCGTAACAGCACAGGTAGCGATCGAAGCCACTTCCAAATCCAAATTCACCATAGGTTTTCAAAGCAGTCTCGGATTGTCTTATCAGCTTGGTGAAAAAATCATATTGAATGGAGCATTTTTCTACGAAGTGCTTTCCTTGCCCATAGCCTCTTCTGAAATTCAACAATATGACATTGATGTAGATTTAGGCGGCCTGACCTTGCCTATCCCCATCCCTATTCCTGATTTTGAAACCTTGGATACCATTGACAAAGAAACGACTTATGTAAATTCCCTTACGGAAAATTCTAACAACCCTTTGTACAATAGCAATCCTGATGTTACCCAGCCATTGGAGGATCTTTCATTTAAGAATAACTACAATAGTATGGGCGTTGAGGTCGGGATTAGTTTTATGTTTTGATTTTAAATTGTCTTATTGACCGATAAAAGAAAAACGCTTATTTCAACAATAGAAATAAGCGTTTTTCCTTATAAAATTACTTTCTTCTTAAAAATTATACTCCTCAAAATCTCTGGAAAACTCATCAGCTGCAAAGGTCGGATTGATTTTAATATTACTATACTCAAATTTTTCTAACAAGCCTTCTTCATCATAAACTTCTAACTTGACCGGAAGTTTACTTTTAGCAGAAATATAAATCGTCATCGACTGTGCATATGCTGTCGTAATTTTAATCACATCGCCCGGGCTAAGGTAATCATCATAATCAATTCCATTTAAGTCTTTGATTTTATATCCACTCAAAAACATACGATCCGCAAAATCATTCATCATTTCCTTACGATTAACAGTATGATTAATGATCTTAAAATCATCGGTATGCATTTTCAGGACGTAACATTTTTCCCCATTGTGGTAAACCCCCGATTCCATGTCCAACAATTCATCTGCACGGTGTTCGTATTTTTTAATCAAGTGCTCTACAATACCACCAAAATAACGGAAACTAGAGTGATACAAGGGGTGATGACTATCCTTGGAGATGAGGTAATTAAACATACTCAGATTCAGGGTCATGGCCGGGAAGTTGGCCTTGCGGACAAGGACATCATTAGAGCCAGTATTCCAAAGCAGCTCAGCCCCGGGGCTAGGTTCCCCAACGGTATAGGTATAAACGGCCATCGGATTTTCCCGACACTTGATCCGAAAGTTACCGGGTTTATACTTGGAACCGAACCGTTCCGATTTGTCCATTTCATAAGAAAGTGTCTGGTAAGATTTCGTTGCCGCGACCATATCTTTCACGATGGTAACGGCGTCTTGTGCGTGGAGTTGTTGAAAAGTTGTCGTTAAAAAGAGCAATAATCCTAAACTAAATATTTTTTGTACATGGAGGCAGTTGTTCATGTTTCGTCAAATTGTTTTTTTATAAAAATAAAAAAAAGTTTTCCATATCAATTCTCTATACAAAGAACGATTTTTTTGATAAAAAAGCGGTTTCATCCCCAAATTCAGGTCAACTCTTTCTGGATTTCTTCTACTAATTCTATAGATACCTCCATTTGCTTTGCAATATCTCTTGGGGTATTCCCTAGCACTAACATAGCTATAATTCCTTTCTTAATTCCTTTTTCTATTCCTTCTTCCTTTCCTTTTTCTCTTCCTAATTTATAAGTATAGGATTCCTCTAAATTATAAGTTATCGGCATATCTTTAATGGTTTTAATAGTTTCTTCCTCTAATTTACGTAAATCTGATAAAACTCGCAATTGTTCTATAAATTTATTCAAGGCAGCATCATCTTGGCTGTATTTTCTTAGCTTCTTAACGATTGAACGGATAATTTTTTCAGGGTCTGTCCCTTTGAAATCACTCAGAATGGCTAGGATAATTTCCTCGGGGATTTGCGATTGTAGCATCTGGTTGAAATCAAGCTGGTTTAAGCATACCACTTCAAAATGACTAAACAAATCCCTACCCTCCAACCGCGTTCGCATGCTCATCCTTGCCTTGCCTAGGTAAATCACATAATGGCGGATTTCCAAATTTTTCTTACCCTCATGCTTTTTCTTCTTTTTTTGTAATTGGATGTGCCTCCGCTGGATAATAGCATTGTATTCCTTAACTCGGTAGATCATATCCCTCTCATTACTACTTTGGAACTCAATATGGAGAATAAATTCTTCTCCTTTATCCGTTTTCACAATCCGCAAAAAATCGACCTCCCGTTCTATGGTCGATTGCAACTTGACATCAAGTAACTCTGAAGATACAATCTTAAAATTAAGGTATTTCTCCGTCAATGGTAGGAAAACGGCCTCTATGTTTTCTTTCATTACCTTGTCATACTTATTGTCCTTTCCTTTTTGTTTGCCTCTTTGCTCTTCTTCTTGCATAAAATTATCGTGTTTGTACAAAAAATAGATTTCTACACCAACACAAAATTATGACTCTTAATAAAGCTAGTCGCATGATAAACGTTTAATTGCGCTTGTAAACGTTTGTATGCGCTTGTAAACGTTTGTATGCGTTTGTAAACGATTACAAACACTTATAAAGAGAGAGTAAACCCTCAAAAAAATAACAGCCATCCGCTACAAGAGCCGATGACTGTTTTCATATTATTCCGATAATATTATTTTTATAAACGAAATAATACAAATTGAATGTGTGATAATCAGGAGTATAGAAAATATTTAGCTACCCCCTTTTATTATTATTTTTATACCATTATCTTATCAAAGTAATGTCCCCTCGGAAAACTTCGGTAGAACCGTCTTTGAATTCTACCTCAACGAAGTATACAAAAATACCCGGTTGTAACATTTTCCCCTCTATTTTCCCGTTCCACCCTTCTTCTGGGTTATTCGGACTGAAATTACTATTTCCAAAAATCAGGCCACCCCACCGACTAAAGACTTTCATCTCTTTGATGATTTCAATATCCTTGCCACCATAGATGGTAAACATATCATTGACACCATCGTTATTGG
>JAHDGC010000263.1 GCA_020627865.1 Saprospiraceae bacterium
CCAAAGACCTGGAAAAGAGCCGTTCCTAAACACGATGATTATTACAAAAAAATCTGGGAAATCTTGACACCTTTTCTACAATCTCCAACCCAACAAGTTTTTGATTATGTTAAAAGTGAACGCTATCGGAAAGATATGAATTATGCTATTGCTAGGGCTACAGTTGACCTTAAAACAGAAACGATCAAAAAAGGAAGCCCTTATACTTTGCGGGTAACCAAGACACAGGATGCCTATGAGAAAAAATTAAAGATATGGGAGGAGGACTTGGCATTGTTAAAAAAATTGGAGAAGGTTTGGGCGTAGTTGAAACTTGAAACTTGGGATACAATTTGAAGCTGTATCCCAAGTTTCATCTCACGAAAAAAGAAAAATTTAATAGCATGCAACAACTCCAACACCAGTGGGAGACATTGATCCAAAAATATTCCAACAATACTTACGCAAATCATAAACTCTGGACTGAGATTACCCAACATTATACCGCTCCGAAAAGGCATTACCACAACCTAAATCACATTGCAGATTTATTGGAACAAGCGGAGCAATACCGTGAAGCAATCGAAGATTACGATTTGTTGTGCTTTTCGGTTTGGTATCACGATATAATTTATAAGGCTACTCGTAAGGACAATGAGTTGCTCAGTGCAGAATTTGCTGTAGAAAGGTTGAGGACATTAGGAATTACTAAAAAAAGAAGGGATAGCTGTTATAGCCAGATTTTACTTACAAAAAATCATCAAGCAGCAGGGACAAAAAAAGATGTACAATTGTTACTCGACTTTGACTTAGCCATATTGGGTCGAGATTGGGAAGATTACACCATTTACAAAGATAATGTTAGAAAAGAATATAGTGTCTATCCGGATTTTTTGTACAAAAAGGGCAGAAAGAAAGCATTATTGCACTTTCTGGAGCGAGAGCATATTTACCATACGAATCATTACCAAAATAATTTCGAAGAAAAGGCAAGGGAAAATTTGAGGAGGGAAATTAATACATTGTAAAAAAAAGCCTGACACAAAAAATCATGCCAGGCCAAATCAAGTTATATTTTGCAAACTATTTTACTTGTTTCAACATTTCATACATCACGCCAGCATATTGTTTGTCAAGTGACTTTAAATCTGTTTTGTAACGCGCTTGAATATCCTCAACAATTTCAACAGGAAGTCTGTCTACATCTAAGCGATACTCATCCGCGATGCGTTGAATACTTGACTTGATGACACGGGATTCTTTCTGATCTAACTTTTTATGGATGTTATCAAAAACAGAACCGGGAGCCGTTTGCACATCTGGGTCTTTTTTATTTGCCCGACGTGTTCCTTCAATTTGCTTGCGGATAATATCCAAGAAACTATCCGGAGATTTTCCTTTAGACACCCGCTTTCTTCTGTGCTTTTGTTCAGCAGATTGAATCTTATCCCTGAGCAGATCAAATACATTAGGGTCTGCGGTTTCTTCCCTTACACTTGAATGGTTCTTTTTTTGAACCTCGTTGATGGTGTTTAAGATAACATCTAAAATGTTTTGCTTTGCCATTGTCTTTTGTAAATTATATAATTGATTAATAAATAAAAATACTTTTTTTAAGACGAAAATTTACATGTTGGTCACAAAGACCTAAATTCCCATTTTTTTATACCTAAATGCAAATTTGCAAATATATTGTTTTAAATTTGGTAAAAAAAGAAATCGTTGCAATTTAATATTTTATTTTTAATAAAAAAAACGGGGCGTACGCATTACATGCCCATACATGAAATAAAAAACAGAACATGAAAAATAATATTCCACCATTTCACCTTGCCGTTCCGGTGCACGATCTAGAAGCTGCACGCCATTTTTACGGAACCGTTCTGGGTTGTGCAGAAGGTCGCAGTTCAGACCATTGGATAGACTTTAATTTATTTGGTCATCAGTTTGTCGCTCACTTGAAGGAACGGGAAGCGCATCCTTCAAAACTTCATCATAATCCAGTAGATGGGCATGATGTTCCGGTACCACATTTCGGTGTTGTTTTACCTTGGGAAACATGGGAAGCCCTTGCTGCAAGGATAAAGTCGCATGGCATTACCTTCGTCATAGAACCCTATATTCGATTTAAAGGGCAAGTCGGAGAACAAGCCACCATGTTTTTTCTAGACCCATCTGGAAATGCATTGGAGTTTAAAGCTTTTAAAGATTTGGGACAGCTGTTTGCAAAGTAGGGAAAGAGCGGAGAATAGGAAGCAGAGCATTAAGACTAATATAAAATGGTTTATGGTTTAATATTTTAGATTTTTTCTGTTAACTTTACTTATTTAAATCTCACTTTTCTATCACTTTATTCCAAGCCAATGTCTATAGCTCAACATTATAACGAACTTGCTGCTAATTACGAAAATATTCACCCGTTACGGGAAGAAGCTATTGCTAAAATTGTAAACTATATTAAAGCCAATAGTGTCACTGGGTTAACCGTAGATTTTGGTGGCGGGACAGGCGCCATGCTCCAAGCGGTTCAAGCAGCAGTCCATTTGAAACCGGAACAACTACTGCTTATAGATTTGTCTTCGGGCATGTGTGCGGAAGCACGAGGCAAGGGCATCAAGGCCATTCAAGCACCTTATGAAGCCACAACACTCCCTGATGCATCGGTATCCCTCGCTATTTTTCATGAGTCTATTCATCATACACAAGACAAGCTACAACTTCAGCAAGAACTCAAAAGAGTACTGACGCCACAAGGAAGACTGCTCGTTTTTTTTCAAACCGATTGGTATATTGAGCCTTCTTCGGATGTGCTACAAAAATATGTTTTCATGGCTCGTAAAAATCGGAAGGCTCCGGAAGAGGTGATTAATGATCTTTTAGGCAATCAGTTTCCTTTGATAAAAAGAGAAGAACTGGTTTCTACCAATACGGTTGATTTACAGTTCGTACAGGATGCAATTTTAAATGCAGCACTATCCTATTGGAACAAAATTCATATTGAAGAAAGATCGAGTGATGTTGGCAAAATTAAAGGCGAGGAATTTGCATTAATTAGAAAGATCGCGTGTTTTGAATTTATGAGATAGATTAAAGCAAATGAAAATAACGTTACAACTTCAATACAACATATTTCAAAGGCTTCAAAGCAATATTTTATTAATTGTTTTAGTGGCACTTTTCTTTTCTGCACAAGCGCAAACCGAAAGCAAGTTTCGGTTTGAATTGGGGGGTGGATTCCGGAGTGAATATATAGGAGAATTCGCTACCTGTACTTTTTTCCTTATCGGCCATCAAGTCCGACTAAAACATTTCGATATTGGTTTACAATACATAGGTGGTCTCAATTCTTTTGGATATGATGTAACTAAAAATACGACTCCACCATTTATCTGGTCGAAACTCGTAGGAAAACAGGAATTGAGCCATACATCTAACTTAATGCTTACATTAAGACGTGATCTCGATTTTTTCCACCTTTCTCCTTTTGTTGGAATAGGAATAGGATTACAATATCGTTCGCCAATGGAAGTTCCCGTAGAAGATGCGAGTTCTACGGTTTTTTCTCCAATAATAGATAATATTGAAAAGGTTTTGTTAAAACCTGAAGTCCGTAGCTCTTATGCTTTAGAACTCGGTTACATTTACAACCATATAGGCAACCGGATTATCATCAATTTTGCGGGTAAATCATTCAGCCATGATGTCGAACAAAATTTCACATACAAGCCTGGGCCACTCATCAGCCTTGTAACAACATACAGCATTGGAGAAAAAGATTTCAAAAAGAAAGTAAAAAAGAAAACGCCAGCATCAGATGACGAAACTTATTTTTTACTGATGGATATTGAAGCGGGGATGTTGCACACTTTCCCCCTTGGGCATAAGGATATTAATGCATCCAATACACACCTATATTTTGAATCCGGATTTTATTTTCTAAAACGATTTGGCGTTTCTTGCCTTTTCCAGTTTTCGGGTAGACGTTCCGGCAAACACTTACCCCAATATCTACCTTCACAAGGCTTTGATGAAAATTCATTTTCCCAAGTTCAGGCTGTTCAAGGAGCGTTCAACTATGCTATTATCAATAAAGAAAAATTAAGGTTAGAAGGTAGCTTTATGGCTGGAAAATTTGAAACCGAAGATTTCGCAACGCTCGGCTGGACAATAAGATTAAGTCTTAAATCTGGGCTTTTTAAAAATGCAATTTATTTCACCAAACCAGGTAGCAGGTTCCCGACCTATTTTGGATGGCAAACGGGATTGCGTTTAAATTTTAGGAAGCGGACAGGTGATCCCCAAGCTTAATGGTTAGCTTCAAGCTAACCAAAATCGTAGAACCACAATGCATTGCGGTTCTACGATTTTGTATTCAAATCAAAAATTCATGAACATCCCTTTCTTCTTTTTCTTTTGATACTTTTCCATATTGAAACGGTAGAGTTTTGCGGGGCGATGGTTTACGGCCTTTTGTCTTTCGCCACAATCCTCTAAAACATTCAATGATTTTAATTTTCTTCTAAAGTTTCTTTTGTCCAATTTAACTCCCAACACCACTTCATATAAATGCTGGATTTGTTTTAAAGTAAATTTATCTGGCAACAATTCAAAGCCGATGGGTTTTTCTCGCAAACGCAACTGTAACCGAGTCAGGCAATTATCCAAAATAGCTTTGTGATCGAAAGCCAGTTCCTTGATGGCGTTAACATCGTACCACTCCGCCTCCATTCTGCTGTGTTTTTGGGCAGCATATTCGTCTATCTCGACGAGGGAGTAATAGGCAATTGTGATCACACGACCGGCAGGATGACGATCCACCTCACTGAAAGCTAAGACCTGCTCCATATAAACATCTGTCAACCCCGTCCGATATTCCAGCACCCGTGAGGCTGCATTTTTGAGGTTTTCCGTAGGATGGACCAAATCTCCCGGCAATGACAATTGCCCCTGATAATCCGGTGTATCTGATTTTATCAGCAGGACTTTTAGCCCTTCCTCATCGTAACCAAAAATTACACAATCGACAGAGACAGCCAGATGGTATTCGCTGGCAATCCGATCTTTTCTCCTTTCTGGGTCATTTCTGTGTTCCCCACTCATATTTTTATTGGCTTTTTTATGATTCTAATGAAAAATATATATCTTTAGCTAAGGTTAATCCCGAAAGTGTTTTAACGACACTAAGGTACAGAATAATAATCAGCTTTCCTATATTTCATCAAATATTTTTTAGTTTTTTTTTCAACTATATAGTTAGAAATACCTAATGCAAGCATACAATCTCCTCTCCGTTCCTATAAAAAAATATATTCGGGATAAAAAATGGGATAGTTTTCGGCCTATCCAACAAGCTGCCATTGTAAAAATCATGACCACGCAAAACCATTATATTCTCGCAGCAAGAACAGCATCAGGAAAAACCGAGGCAGCCTTCCTACCGGTTTTGTCCTCCTTAGATTTTGCGGAAAGCGGTGTACAGGTTTTGTATATTTCGCCATTAATTGCTTTAATTAACGATCAATTCCGTCGAGTTAATGAATTATGTAAATACCTTGATGTGCGTGTTACCAAATGGCATGGGGAAGCCAATCGTTCAGAGAAAAAAGCCTTACTCAAGTCACCTTCCGGTATTCTTTTAATTACGCCGGAGTCCATAGAAGCCATGTTCGTCAATCGCCCTTATCAGGTCAAACACCTATTATCTAATGTAAAATTTATCATCATTGATGAAATCCATAGTTTCCTAGGCACAGAACGGGGCATGCAACTCAAATCCTTACTTTTCCGGATTAGTGAAAAAACGAACAATACCATCCGTTACATCGGCCTTTCCGCAACACTCGGGGATTATTATGACAGTGTAAAATCTTTTTTTGGCCAAGCGGAACAAACAAAAGTATTACGGGACAATACTGCCCAACAGGTCAATACGGCTATATACTACTATAGTGGCGGAGAAAAGGACTTGCCAGTTCCCCTACTTGCAGATTTATATAAGGTGACACAAAAATACAAGACGCTGATTTTTCCAAATAGCAGGGGACGCGTGGAAGAACTCGCCGTTAAACTTAGAAAAATAGCCATTAAGAATAACGGGCATTTTCATTACTATGCCCATCACTCCTCCATCAGTCGGGAGTTACGCGAATTTATTGAACAATTTGTCAAACAAAACAAACGCCATAATTTTGCGATTGCTTGCACCTCGACATTGGAGCTTGGAATAGATATTGGATCTGTTGATCTGGTTGCACAAGTTGACTCCACGTTCTCTGTAGCCTCCCTTGCGCAAAGACTTGGCCGCAGTGGACGCAAGGAGGGACAACACAGCAATCTATTGCTATGCGCCACACAAAAATGGAGCTTGTTACAATCATTGGCTTGCTATGAACTCTTCAAGGAAAAATTCGTAGAACCACTGTTGGATATTCCCTACCCTGTTGATATTCTTTTTCATCAAATTATTTCCATTGTAAAAGAAAATTCCAGTATCCATAAAAGAAAATTATTCCAGCAACTGGAGGCCAACCCTGCTTTTAAAACCATTCCTGCCGATGTTGTTTTACGCCTTGTCAAATTTATGATTGCCAAAGAATTTCTAGAAAACTTGGATGGAGAAATTATCATCGGTCTCCAAACTGCCCCCCTGCTGTCTGGCCGCACTTTTTATACCGTTTTCCAAACAACGGCTGATATGCAGGTTATGGTAGAGAATAAGATGATCGGAGAAATTCCCCCTTCTCCACAGATTGTACCGGATCAAAATATTTTTCTGGCTGCCAATATCTGGACTATTGAAGAAGTGGATTATAAACAAAATAAGATTTTTGTAAAAAAGGCCAAAGATGGTGAGAAGCCATTGTTCTATGGAACAGGGGGCAATATTCATCAGCGTGTCCGGGAAAAGATGCTGGAATTGGTTTGCCGAGATTATCCGATGGGCAATGCAGATGCAACATCCAAAGAAATAATGCGAGAATTGCGGCATCAGTTTCGGGAATTCGACTTAACAGATTTCACAACGGAACGGCCTGTTTTTGTCAACGATTATGCTTTACAATTTTTTTCTTTTGCAAGTAGTAAAATTAATCAGACTTTATTTTTTTTGTTTAAGAGGTTACAGAAAAAAGCATTGACTTTTCATGAAACGCAAAGTTGTTTTGAATTCAAAAAAACGGAATTTTCGGAGTTTCAAGATTTGTTGCAAAAATGCATCGTCAGTCTCTCCACATTTGACGCGTTATTGGATGATTATTACCCAGAGCATCAGGAGGAGTTTCCGGTTTCGAAGTGGGGTGCGTATTTGCCGACATCTTTAAAAAAGGAGATGTTGCTGACGAGTTATTTTATGCCCGAGGATACGATGCAGTTTTTGTTGGGTTTGGAGCTTTCGAGGAGTGAACTTAAACAGACCGAGTCGAAGGGGCGGGAGTAAGATGCTTCTGAAAATGAAATCCCAAAATGGTATACCCTTCGTTGAAATAAAATTTATGTGACCTACTGTTGCCAACATAGGTATTTAACTCCACAGTTTGACAACCATGTTCCATAGCCCAATCTTCAAGCAGTCTTAAAAATACTTTACCATAACCTTTTGATCGCTCAGATGGATGAATGATAACATTGTCCAACTCTAATTGCTTTCCGGAATAAAGCCTGATCGTTACCCAACCACTAGACAAACCGACAAGCTTTTCCCCATCATAAAACCCGAAGCAATGATAATGATCCAATTGAAACATTTGCTTTTGGCGTTCTAGCAATATAGATGTATCAAGAGCCGAGTTTAAAATCTTTGTCAATGCAATAATTGCATCTAAATGATCTTCGGTTAATTTTTTTATACTTACCTTCATGATTATGTTAAAATATTGTTATAATTTCATTAAAAATCCGTTTGTATACTAATCTCGTAAGGTTGTCGACCCAAACTATACATTGTTCCTTTATAAGCATAATTTTTCTTTGCCCTCCAGCCTATTTTTGATTCCAACACCCCGGTATTATAAGGAGGCGGTTTTTCTTGCAAACTGGGAAGGCACAAAAAAAGAAGTTCCCCCAACAAAGTAACCATGAAAGATAAGTACAAAATATACTTCAATTGCTTCATTTGCCAAAAGTACGAAATTTCGGTTTGTGTATCTCTTTTTTAAAATAAAAAACCTCCGAAACAAAAGCTCCGAAGGTTTTCTATGATTATGTTTTTACAAAAATTTACTCTTTCACAAACTTCTTATTCAAAATTCCTTTTTCTGTTTCTACAACCATAAGATACATACCTTTTGGCAAATCTGATATATCGATAGGTCGATCTAAATCAGCAGGTGCGATCTGTTTTAAATGCTGTCCCGTAACCGTAACCACCCTAGCAGAACGAACTGCCCTGAGGGTAGAAAGATCAAGATTGATTCTGTCAGTTGCTGGATTCGGGAACAGCTCGAAAGCAGCGTCATTGAAAGACGTTTCGGCTGTCGGCAACTCTTCAGCACTCGTATCTACAATAACGGGTTCCCCCTCATTAGCCATCCGGCCAGAAACTTCTCCGATACAAAAATTCGTCACTTCCCTATTTCCAAAATCACCACCAGTGACAATATTGGTATTCCCATTATCCAAACTATAATAGCCATCGCCATAAGCGCAGCAGATACCATCACCGTATGAATCTTTGATAATAAATTTATAATCATCTCCCGGTGGTAAATTAAAGTCTATGGTATAGACCGTATTGTTCGCATAATGCCTGCCACCTGCGATCGTCCGACCTCCTTTCTTCAAGCGCCAACGGGTTTCTCCACCATAATTATCTGTCCTCAGGGTAAGTGTTGTTACAAGATTAGAAGGGCAGCCATCGTTGCAAGGCCCACAATTGCTACCACCACAATCTACATCCGTTTCATCGCCATTCATGATACCATCAGAACAGGTTTCACAGGAGCCATCATCTTGTGTTGCATCCGGATTATAG
>JAHDGC010000264.1 GCA_020627865.1 Saprospiraceae bacterium
AAAAATCCTAAGACTCCTGCGGAAATGTAATGTTCTGCTGCTCCCGTATCGTATCCATGATTTTCATGATTTCTATACTTGCGGCCAAAGGCATGATGGTCGTTTCGGTCTGTCCTCCTTGGATCGCTTTTACAACGGCCGCAATTTGGTGCTCATATCCTGAACCTTCAAAAGGAATAACGATTTTATTAGAGGACATTGCATTTTTTACATTCCTCGCTTTCAACAAAAGCCCTCGCAGCATACTGCTGTTTTTCAGTTTGGTTTTAATCCCTTGTTTGGTTGGAGCTTGCCTGCTGGTAGATGCAGGGGCGGTAAAATGTTGGATGCTTAGCTCATGCGGCCGATAAATAGGGGCATGAATATGAATACTGCCCTTATCTCCATAGAGGTAAACATCATTAGAAAGATTGGTCGAAAAACTGGCCTGTAGGTTAGCCAATACCCCTTTTTCCTCGTAGTGAAGAATGGCTGCGGTTTGCTCATCAACACCCGTAGAACTCATGGAGGATAAGCTGATAACCTTATCCGGAATATCCAATAACATATGCGTTAGGGAAATAGGGTAGACCAACAAATCTAGTAAGGCACCACCGCCAAGGGCAGGGTCGAATTGCCTGCAATTTTCCTTGAAAGGAAATTGCGCACCAAAGTTGGCCGTAATCATCTTCAATTGTCCGATTTCTTTCCGATCGACCATCTCCTTAACCTTCTGCATCACTGGAACGAAACGCATCCACATCGCCTCCATGCAAAAAAGCCCTTTTTCATCGGCCTTGTTGACCAAATCCCAAGCCTGTTTTTCATTGAGTGTGAATGGTTTCTCGACCAAGACATGCTTTCCACAATCCAATGCCATGAGCGCATTTTCAAGGTGTAGGTTATTGGTGCTGGCAATGTAAACAATATCTACTTCTGGTGCCTGAAGTAGGGCTTCGTATGAACCGTATGCTTTGGGAATTCCGAAATCTTTTGCAAAATTATCTGCCCCAGCTTGTCTTCTGGAGCCTACCGCTATTACTTCGCATCCATTACTATTTCTGAGGGCATTCGTAAAAGTAGCTGCCATGTTCCCCGTTCCGAGGATACCCCATTTTATCATGGTGATATAATTTTTTAGTAGTGTCGTAATACTTACGACGATTCGTAATGCTCGTGATGACGTCGTGATGTTGAATGACGACGTAGTATAATGCCTTACGACTTTCTTGTATTTTTAAAATATGGTGTTGAGTACTTGGATTTTATTTTAATACGCCGAGCGGGATAAAAAAGATAGTTTCTTTGAAGTTTTTTGTGAAAAACGATCACATAGGCTTGAATTTAGAGCTTGTTGGGAATTTGGTCTTTAGAGCGAGAATAGGCAATTTTTTGATTAGACAAGGCGCAAAAAACGGAGTTATGCCTTAGCATAATGAGTATTTTTGTAACGCTGTATAATCGAAAAAGTGGCATTCGCAGTTCAATTATTAAAATCCCAACAAGCTCTTAAATGATCAAAAGCCAAGAAAGCGCGAACCAATCACTAACAACTAATCACTTTTCTACATCGCTTGCGATATACATCCTCAATAAAGCGCAAATCTAAGGATTTGGTAGTAATTAAAGGCAATATTTTTATTATAATTGCCTTGTATTTTATGTAAAACAGCGTATTATCAATTTTTAGTATATTTGTAGCGTTTTTAATGTATTTTTTGGATATGTTTGCACTAAAAAAGAGAAAATCAGGTGGTTTTATAAAGTATGCTTTTCACCATGCGGTTTCCGGTTCCGGTTTTGTACTCGTACCGGAGCTTGGGGCGGTGTTGACGGATTTGTACTTTGGTGGAAAACCAGTTATAGATGGTTACAAAAAGGCTGCCGAGTTGAAATCGTTGGCTTGGGCCAAAAGTGCTTTGCTGGCGCCTTTCCCGAATCGGCTAAAAGATGGTGTCTATAAGTTTGAAGGCGAGTCATACCAGTTTCCTATTAATGAGAAAAATACCGATACTGCTATCCACGGTTTCGCTATGGCAAAAAAGATGAAGGTGGAAACTTGGAGCTGTGAGGAAAATGAAGCAACCGTAATATGTGTATATAAGGATAGCGGAAGAAGAAAGGCTTATCCTTTCCCTCACCATTTTAGGGTTTGTTACCAGATGAAGCAAAATGCTTTTTCGATCAAAATGTCCTTTAAAAATACTGGGAAGACACCTCTGCCCGTAGGTCTAGGCTGGCATCCTTATTTTCAATTGGGAAAAGACATTGATGCCCACAAGCTAAAACTCCCCAAAGATTTTTTATTGAAAAAAATTGAGATAGATGACCAGATGATTCCGACAGGAAAACAAACCAGCTTTCTCGATTTCCAAAGATCAACGAATATTGGTGATGCCGTCTTGGACAATTGTTTCCTTATTCAAAAAAATAATCCTAAGGCAACTCGGTTTGAGATACAACTTTCTTACGAAAAACAAAAATTGACCTATTGGCAAAAACTCAACGAAGGGCATGACTACGTTCAACTTTTTACACCACCCAACAGAAACAGCCTCGCCATAGAACCCATGTCTTGTAACATTGATGCTTTCAATAATGGCAACGGTCTAACAGTTCTCCAACCTGAGGAAACTCTTGACTTGGAATGTGGACTTCGTTATCGCTAATTTGGACAATCTAGGGTACCGCTCAAAACTGTACCCTAGATTGAATTCCATAATCCCATCTAACTCCCACCTCCACAAGATTTATTGTCGACATCTGCTACCGATTGCCGAATTAATTCCGTCAGGACTTTCATATCCACATCCTCTAGTTTTTTGATATACAAACAGGATTTCCCCGTTTTGTACTTACCCAATTTATCCATAAGTTTTTGATGATGATCAAATCCAGACATTAGGTAAAGCGTTAAACTTTGCTTACGAGGAGAAAACCCGGTTAGGGGCCAATCTCCTTCTCGACCACTTTCATATTTGTAATGATAGCTCCCAAAACCCACGATGCTGCCACCCCACATTTTAGGTGGATAACCGGTCACTTCTTTCATCAATTTCAATATGGTAAAAGCATCCGCTTTCCGTTGCTCGTTATCGACTGCATTCAAAAATGCTTCCACATTTTCATCATTGGGTGTGGTTTTTAGTTTGGCCATGTTATTGAATTTTTATGAACTTTAAGACCTGTTGTTCTTTTTTGTTTTAATATTAACAAAATATAATCCTGGAGGGAAATCTTTTAAATCTACGGAACTATACTGTTAATTATGAATTTTCTTTTCTAGCAAAAAAAAAAGAAAAACAAACTTGTAAGATATCCTCTCATGAGTTTTGCTTTTGGTGAAATTAGGATTTTCAAAGCTACCGGTTAGCTTTGAAAAAAATCTGTTAAAGCAAGCGCTTCTTCAAATGCTCGAATTCCTCCTCCGTCAATAATCCCTGATCCCTCAAATTTCCATAATGGGTAATCTGATCCAGCAAGTCTAAAGAGGGGTTTTCCTTGAGTTCCAGTTGCTCTTCTTCTGGAAGTGGTGGCATGGCTGTAAAAGCAGCAGCCTCTGTAGTCATTTCTTGTTTAAATTTTTTTGCTTCTGATTGTAGTTGGTAAGACCAGCCCTGATAAGGAGCCTCTTCCATTTCGTCAAATTCGGCAGTTTGTTTATCCGACAGATACTTCGTGTTGTATTTTTCATCAAAATCCTCCCGAGGCATGACCGCAAATAGAACACTTTCCACGAAAGCAAAAACAGCGGGGGCGATGATAAGGGGAACACCTTCTTGTGTGGTTATAATGAATGCTAAAGTCGTAAGGGTACAAATAACAATACCGAAAAATCGTTGGCCAAGGTAGAATCGGTGTGCACCGAATATGCCCAGAAAAAAAGCTAGAAGAGCTGCTATCCTTTTTTGCTTCATAGTTTTAAAGTTTGATTTGATTAGTCTATTGTCCTACTAATCAATAAAGATACAAACTTTTTCTATGGGTTGCGTGTGGGTTTTTGTGAAATTTAAAGGTTCTTTGAAATTTTCATGGACTTGAGAACCAAAAAAATACCACTATCGCATCTGTCCGCTGTCAGCGTAGTGGTCTCTACTCTTTTTACTTTCCATAAACCTCGTCAAAATTCTTATAAACCAATGTTGCCCCCATTTCCCGAAGATTTTCTTGAAGTTTATTTTCAGAATGCTGGCGATACTGCCGTTTAGCAATGGTCGAATTGCCATATTCGAAAACATAAGCCTGTGCGCTAAAGGTAAAACCTTCCGGAGAGCCGATTGCGGAGACGGTTTCAATAACATCTCCAAGTTGTGGCACCATAAAAGTCAAGGTATTGCCTTCTTGATCGTGGCTAAATTCTGCCTTAAAGTTATATTCATATCCCCGACTGCTGGTGGCCTTAACATGAACTTCTTCATCAGAAACGAAAGTTATTTCATTCCAAAAACCTATATTGTTTATGTCGGTAAATATAATGTGATCATCCAAGGTGGTTTCTGCTAAAGAAATTGGAATAATGGTTGAACCATCTATTCTTTGCAAGGCTGTAAAGCCAAAATTATGATCTAATCCTTTAAAAACTAAGGTGATCGGATACGCAAATCCCGAAGGCTCCGTTACTGGATTGTTTATTGGAGTGATTTCATCTTCCGATGCAGCTTTCTGGCAAGATGTTGTAATCAATACAATACAAAGAGGTAAGAATAGCAATAAATTATTCCTAGGCATGTGATGGATTTAATAAAATTATGCGCCTGAGCTTGTACCCAAGGCTATAAAATTATTTTACCCCGAAAATTTATTGAATCGTAAGAAAAGCTATCTTGCCAATAACAAGAATTAAACCAAACTGATTTATTCCTTAATCCATACCGATTTGCTATCTTGCGATATTTTTGTACCTAAAGTATAAACGTAATTTTTTTTAACAGCGTCGTCTAAAATCTAAAAATGAGCGAAGCGAATGGTCTAAAACCTGCCTGTCCTGCTGACAAGCAGGCAGGTCTAAAATCTAAAATCTAAAAATGCGCATAACCTTCATCTCTGACACACACGGACAGCACGCAAAACTGCAAATCCCAGAAGATACAGACATCCTTGTTCATGCAGGAGATGTATCCAGTCGGGGGCTGCTTCCTGAAGTTAAAGATTTCGTGGATTGGTTTACAGCATTGCCTTTTCGGCATAAAATTTTCATCGCGGGGAATCATGATTTTTTGATGGAGAAAAACCCCGGTGCGTTCCGTGCGTTACTCAATGATGAAATCATCTACTTGGAAAATGAAGCGGTTGACGTTGAGGGTATCCGTTTTTGGGGTTCTCCGGTGACACCTTGGTTTTTTAATTGGGCGTTTAATGTTAATCGAGGCGAACCCATCGCACGCTATTGGGAGCAGATTCCAGAAGATACGGATATTCTCATCACGCATGGGCCACCTTTCGGAATAGGGGATAAAGTCTTCCGAGATGGAAAATTGGTGGGATGCGAAGAACTGGCAAAGCGTATTGTTCAACTCAAGATCAAATACCATGTCTTTGGGCATATTCATGAAGCTTATGGTTCTTATGAAAAAGATGGGGTACATTATATTAATGCGAGTGTCCTAGATCATAATTATCGTTTGGTTCATGATCCGGTTTCTATAAACATGCCATAAATAAAAAAATATGAAAAAAATAGCCTACATACTCATCTGGACAGTTTGCTTTTTCGCCTGTGAAAGTACACCTTCTGATACAGCAACTCAGGTCGAGGAACTAGGAACAGAAGTAAGCACTGGGCATCCAGAAAAAATTGTCATAGACAGAGATTCTGTCAAACTTGTCATGGCTGATGATGTGAGAAAAGGTGCCACAATAAATAATGAAGAAATTAGTAGCCAAATTGTTACAGAAAAATTGCCGGAAAAAAACAACTGCAAAATTCAAGGAAATTTTTTAGCAGAAAATGAATTCTGGATGCGGGAAAAACAACTCCTCTTTAGAATTGCGGCTACCGGAAAAACCAAAGATGAAAAACTGGGAGATAGCCACAGGGCATTGCAAATGTATAGCACCAGAGATTGCAAGCAGGTATTTGAAAAAGCCCTTGACGTAAATAGGTCTCCGGATTTTCCTTATTACCTCGCCAAGGATGTTTATCGAAAGGGAGATGATTTCGTCGTAATTCAAGGTTTTGAAAAAATATATATACACAACATCAATGACGGCCCCATGTCCCTAGAACCCAAATTCAAAGGGAATCCAGACTTAGTAGATGCACAGTCTGGTATGATTAAGAGTCTGATGCGCAGTGGAGATTGTCTCTTGGGAATGGCGCAGGATATGGGAACCTTTGCCTTTAATCTGAAAACAAAAAAAGCTATACTGCCAGGGGCAAAGTATAAGCAAAACGAACTATATTTTTTACCGGATGGACAAGGAAGTTTTCAAGCGGTTATACCACAAATTAATGAAGATGGTGTGGTCTATGAACTGAAGAAACTTTTTGCGACCCCTGAAAAATTCAATCCTGTACTAGCTCCCAATGTTGCGAATAATCGGTTTATTGTTTTAAATGCTGATCCAGAAAGTACACCGCCCCGGCACTTGGCCATTGATATGGAAACAGGAACAGAAATTAAATTGCCCAAAGAAATTACAACACAAAAAGTAGCCGTAATCCTCAGTTGGATCAAAAAGAAAATTACAAAATGATACCCAATTTCTAAAGAGACATCAGACTGCTGCGCTCATGGTCAGATGTCAGGCGCGTTCGGATCCAGCTTGAGCAGGCTGCTCAATTTTTAGCAGTGCAGCCGTCTGACCTCTGGCAGTTCCGCCCGCGAAACCGTCTAAAAATCTAAAATCTAAAAGCAAAGCGGTCTAACATCTAAAAATTTAAAGACAATGAAAAAATATGCAATTTCCGATATTCACGGATGCTTAGAAACGTTTAAAACACTACTCCAAAAAATTGAATTTTCGAGGCAAGATGAACTTTACCTTTTAGGAGATTATATCGACAGGGGACCATACTCCAAAGGTGTTATAGATCACATTTGGCAACTCCAAGCAGATGGTTTTCTAGTCAAATGTCTAAAAGGAAACCATGAACAAATGTATCTCGACTCCTTTAATGGAACAAGCGATTGGGGGGATTACCATAAGGAAACGGTAGATAGTTTCGGAGTAGAAAAAATCTGGAAAACCCCAGAGCGATACATAGATTGGATGGAAGGTTTATCTTATTATTTTGAGGTAGATGAATACTTACTGGTACATGCGGGTTTTAATTTTGATGAGGAAGACCCATTGCAAAATAAAGAAGATATGTTGTGGGTGCGCGACTGGTATACAGACATTAATAAAGATTGGTTGGCAAGCAGAATAATTGTGCATGGACATACTCCGATGGAACAACATTACATTAAGGCGATGGCTGATAATTTGGAAAAACTTCCAGCACTTGACATCGACAATGGCTGTGTCTATGATTATCGAGGATTCAGTCATCTGACTGCTTTTGAACTTCGTGAAAGAAAGTTGTACTTTGAACCCAGAAGTATTTTGGATACATAATGTTAAAATTTTTAGATTACTATGAGTGAGTTTCCTGAGGATATGCCCACATATTTCGTCCGTTTTACTACCGGTCTAGTTTCTTTTGTGAAAGAAGAACTCGCCGAAATTGGTGTCCAAAACTTTATCCAAGAAGACCAACGAACCTTACTTTTTACTTATTATGAAAATGTAAGTAATTTGTTAAATTTGAAAAGTGTAGACGATGTTTTCGTTTTCTGTGGCAATTTTCATAATGTCAAACACACCAGAGATGCACTGCCGCTGATTCGGGAGCAGGCATCAAGTTTGGAACTAAAAAAATCGAGTAAATATTGTTATGATGTTAGGGGAATCAAACCGAATCCGAGCTTTAAAATAACCGTAACTTTATTAGGGAAACGAAACTACAACCGTTTCGAAGTGGAGGAATATATCCGGCAAGGGCTTGTCGAAAAGATAGATTGGCAATTTGTCAAAAACGAACCCGGTATGGCAACACCAGATTTTGATTTGCGGATTTTGATGGAAGGAGAGCATGTGTTGGTGGGCATACGTTTAGGTGAAAATCCCTTACATCGGCGGGGATGGAAACAACATAATATGCACGGTTCCCTTAAGCCTCCTGTGGCTTGGGCAATGGCTAAAGCCGCAGGCATTGAGACAACAGATCATATGCTTGATCCGATGTGTGGTGTAGGTACCACTTTGATAGCGGCGGCAATGGCTTTTAGCCCTGCAAGCATCGCGGGGGTTGATCGAAATCCGGAGGCTTTATCTTGTGCTAAAAAAAATGCTGCCTTGGCCAAAGTAACGATTAACTTTCAGGAAGGAAATACTTTAGAAAAACAAATATTCCCCGCACAATCTTTCGATAAAATTTTATGCAATCTCCCTTGGGGTAAACAAATTAAGATCAAAGGCACGATTGAAGCTATGTACCAAGATGCCCTCCAGGAATTTTTTCGCCTCCTGAATCCTGATGGGAATATCGTTGTCCTAACCGATCAAATCGAAGCACTTGAAAATGCGGTTCGTAAAATAAAACATGGAAACATCACCCATCGTTATCCGCTAAGGTTGTTTGGTTCAGGGCCGGTTATTTTTGTGATCAAAAAGGTGTAGCCTTAAAAATCAATTACTGTTCCCTATCTGAATGAAAGCACTCCAGAAATAAGGTGTTTGGTAGTTTTCGCCTTTTTTTGAAATTAACTTTCTTTTTGCCAACTGTAAGGCTTCATTTTTAGCATACCCCTGATTTAAATATTGATAAAAATATCCCATCAAATCTGTCGTAGACCTTTCCGGAACTTTCCATAAGCTAGAAACAGTGGCGGGAACCCCTGCGAATGCAAAACCTCTGGCCAAACTCATGATGCCTTCACCTGCTATTAA